>SKZM01000121.1 GCA_007127385.1 Methanosalsum sp. | reverse complement strand
AGTCCGGTCAACAGATCAGGATGCAGATCCATTGCAATTAACAGATCACATTCAGGAAGCACTGCCGGTAGATATTCCCCGGGCTCTTCTATAAATTCGGGAAGGTTCTGGGGGATCTCATATATTCCTACTATTTGATCTGCAGCAGAAGGCCTGCTTCTGCGACACTGATCACAAAGATCGCCACATGATACACAGAATCCACTCTGATTTACCAGATTACCTATAACTTTTCTGCCAAATTCCCCGGAATAAAGAATACATATACGCATGTTAGATATCTTCCATAATGATCGAAATATATTCAGGGTCAAGTATCCAGTTTGCCCAAACTTTATCTTTGACTACCTTATTATCCTTATACGGAATATTGATCCAGAGAGCCTCATTTTTGCCAAAGAGCAGGTGGATTGATATGAACCTGGAACTATGGACATTTTCCAGAAATTCTTCTTTCTCAGAGGCTTCATGGGGACCGAATGAAAAATGACGGTATTTACCCTCAAAAACCGGCCTTTCAATACTTATGTATGATTTTAGAGATGGATGAACATTGATGATCGGAGGACCCATTATTTTCACTTTTATGGGAATACCCTGAGGGATGCATGTGAAAATATCATTGAATGTATCATCATCAATGGGTCCTGTAATCTTGCCATGTACACTCAAACACGCCTTTTTCCCCATATCGGATATTTTCTGGACAACCCTCTCATAACCCCTTACTATCCATATCTCCTGTGTAAGTATTTCCTGATTTTCATTGTAATGGGGGGTTAGCAGCCGATCTATTATCTCAATAGATTCATTGACCGACTCTACTATCTGTTTGCCTGCTACATCTGCAGCTGTTTGTGGATGTTTTGCCCTGTATTTCTTGGGCCTGTCTGCAGTAGAATCGATCCATCCTTTTTCCTTCAGGCTCTGCAAAGTCCTATAAACAATGGGATACTGCACACCGATATTCCTGCTTATATCCTCAGCGGTCATCACCCCATTGTTCACCATTGCATTGTATGCCTCAGACTCTTTTTTGGTCAAGCCAAGGTTCATCATAGACTCAATAAGCCTGTTGGATTTCATTATCATGCTATTTATCATTACTTTGTTGATAATATATAATATTGTTGCCATTTAGACAATTCAATTTTTCTCTGGGCCAGTTCTGTCAGGCGAAAGTGAACTCCCGCGGCCTGCAGCAATTCCTTCAAGGTTAGCAGCAATTGCTCCGATTGCTGTACATGTTTCCAGAGATACTCCACATGAGGTGATATCAAGGTGGTATCTGGACTGCTGGTACATATTCTTAGGAAGGCCCTTTCTTCCAAGGCCCACCAGTATCAGAAAAGACCTTTTTCTTATTATTTCATCCACAAGCTGCTGTGGTGTTGTCCTGAACTTTTCCTCTGGTTTTGAGGTGGTTACCACAGGATTTCCCAGATGAGCCTGAAATCCTTTTTTTGGAAGATCAGACAGATAAAAACGTCTGCCTTCATGGAGCAGTCGCAGGTATTTTCCAGATTCACCAATAGTTGTTTTGTCAGTTACATAATCAACCATCTCATCGGGTTCCATATTAAACGGAAAGTCAAACAGTGCAAGATTAAAACCAAATGCATAGCATATGGGAGCTGCCCTTGCAATTGCACGATAATGTGCATCCAGTACCTTTATTCGGTCATACGTATTGACCAGACCCATTGTCAGCATCCATCATCACCATCCAGTGTATATCTTAAAACCTTCTGCCGGCATGTATCTGAGAATTTGCATTCCAGGCAATCATCCCAGAGATTTGTTTTTTCGGACTGTTCCATCATAACAAAACCCATTTTTAGAAAGAAGCCTGCAGATGTGGTTCTTGTATAAATATATCGGTGTCCGGCAGGAATTTTTGATATCAGATAATTGACCAGCTTTCTGCCGGTACCCCTCCCCCTGTAAGAAGGAGCAACTGCTACTGTATGTATTTCAGGAAAGCGATCATACACAAGTGCTGCAAAGCCGGTTATCCTGCCATCTCCGGTTTCAGATACTGCACAGTCCCCATATCCTACATCTGCGATATCAAGAAAGTAGGTGGATGCAATTTTAATTACATGCTTCATGTCATCAGATCGACAACTGCGAATCAAAACATTACCTGCACTCACAGAACCTCATCCATACTTCCACTTCGAAAACCCTGTACATCCAGTGTGATATAGCAAAAACCAAGAGTCGATATATACTTATTGATTTCTTCATGTATCTTCAGGAACAAAGAAAATTGTTCCGGCAGAATCTCAATTCTTGCCAGGCCATTATGATCACGCACTCTCAACTGCACAAATCCCATTGAATGAAGATAGTCTTCTGCCCTTTCAATTCTTGTCAGCTTATCTGAGGTAATGATTTCGCCGTAGGGTATCCTGGTAGCAAGACAGCCACCTGAAGGCCTGTTTGCAGTACTCAGTTGAAAGATGCGAGCCATCTCCCTTACCTCATCTTTAGTTACATCAAATTCTTTAAAGGGAGAATATACAAAATCATTAGCTTCCCCCAGTGCCTTTAGCCCGGGTCTGTATCCTTTTATCTCAGATGCATTTGTGCCTTCAATCAGAGTTGTAAACCCTTCTTTTTTAGCAATATCTCT
>SKZM01000089.1 GCA_007127385.1 Methanosalsum sp. | reverse complement strand
TTCAATATTATTTGATTAGTGAATTAGTAACCTCATCATTATGATGATGTTGCCATATATCCACATATATTCAGATTTTTTTAATATAATAACTTTCTCATTTTGTTCTGAATCTCATTTTTCCGGCATTGAGATCAGCCGGGATAAACAAATGAACAGACCAGAATTAAACAAAATGGAAACCATTATCTGGAAATTAAAAATAGTTTATACAAAAATTAAAAATACATTAAAACAGTTTATCCAGTACACTACAAAAAAATCAGAACAAAAAGCAAATTAATTAAAATAGCTTTTCATCAAGCTGGCTCAGCTCGTGGTTACTGTGTTTTTTGATAATATTATTAAGCTTCATTCTTACTATTTTAAGTTCATTTTTATTTCCTGGATGAACCAGAGTTTCAACTATCTTGTCCACCATCAGTTCATAATCCCTTTCAGTTCCTGAATTACGAAGTTTTTGGATGGCTGCATCGACAGTCTCACCTGTCCACTCTTCATTGGAATAGAACTTCTTTTCATCAAACTCCATTTTTTTCCTGGCCACTTCACTATTGATACGGCCAAACATCATCTCAACAGTATGTGGGTCTCCTACAAAATCATTCATAAACTGCATAATATCCATGACAACTTCAAAATAAGGGATTTCTGGATTCTCACAATCTTTGAACAACTGGGCCAATTCTTTCTTGATATTTGTTTCAATGGGTGTTATCAGATACCTGGTAATCTCTTCAATGTCATTGCAGCACTCATCCACAGAAGGCTCATTAGAAAGACTGTGAACATTGAGTGACTGGACATTATGTTTTGAAAGGTATTTCAACAGCCTTACCCGAAATTTATTATTATCAATGTTGACCACGAAATCAGCTCGGAATTCTTTTTTTATTTTTTATAGAATAATAGCATCAATATATCTACAGGTTTTCCAATCACATGCTGTCCTTTAAACATATAATATGTATTATCCAGTGGAGCTGTACTGAAACATATTTCAATCCTTTTTCAATGAATAATAAATATACCTTCCCTTTTTACGGGAAGCGATATCTCCTCTCTCCTGTAGATCATTCAATATCCGGGTCAGTTCTTCTTTATCCACAGAAATCTTTTTTGAACCAAGTTGTTTCTGTATCTGCTTGAGAGTAGTACCATTCTCTTCCCGTATAATGTCAATAATCTCCTTTCTATCAGGAATGGAATTTTCCTTGAATGAGTTGAGATCTTTTCTAAGCTTTGAAATCTCCTCCATAAGGTAAGATATTTCAGATTCAGTCTTTTCACCAGATCTGATTTCATCAATATCAGAAATTAACCGGGTTTCAAGCTCTTCAAATTTTTTACTAAATGACTCATTGAAATGAGTTAATCTATCTTCAAGTTTATCAGGATCAATTTCATCATTTGAATTATTCTCTACCTGCACGGAAAGGTCTTGAAGACGTTCTTCAATATCCTCTGTATTTGATTGAAGACTGTCCTGAACATTATTTATGTTATCATTTAATATTTTGATCAATTTAGTATGGGTATTTATGGCATCCGCCAGTTCTCTGACATCTTCTACAGCCGGTAAGACCTGAGATGGAGTTTTGCTCAGTATATCATCATGTGCTTTTTCCAGCTCCGCCTGTTTCTGCCAGACAGAGTCCACCTTATCAGAAAGACCGGATATCCTCTGATTTAATTCCTCCATTTCTGCCATGATATCATAATATATATTTTCATTAAGTCTTACCTTCTCGATGACATACTCCATACTTCCCGTTTCAACAAATGCCTTGAAGTCTCTTGCTTCGTATCCGGGTATATACTCCATCAAACGACTGAACAGCTCTATATACGTTCCATGGATCTGTTTGGGGGAAACAAGCCGGGTCTCTATAGCCTCAGCTAGTTTATATACTGTAAACCTTCCACCTTCAAACCGGAAAAAGTCTACTCCTGCACTTGAAGATCTTACTTTTCCGATTACATCTGATACAATTTCAGTAGCATCACGTTCACCAACTGTCTTAACAATCTCATCGAAAATATTGTTCAGAGTCTTGGAGTACGCAATCTCCAGTACATCAGGAGGAATCTTAGCTGCGTCCAGAACCTCTTCACTTGCAGCGTCCGCTTCCTTTGCTACTTTTTTAAGACGCCTTGAAAAGATGTGAAAATCATCTTTGATCTTCTTAAATTCCTCATCATCTGCCTTTGAATGCAGGTTTGTTTCCAGCCGGGATATATTTCTAAGAGATGATTCAAATTCATTTTCAAAAAGAGTTCTGACATCTTCGACCTGTGATTGCAGTTCTGTTATTTCCTTATTTAGTTCATCTATATGTGAATGATCTATCCTGCAAAGGTCTGTATTGTTATTATAAATATCAATTTCAGTGCATTCCTCTTCAGTAATGCCTTCAATTTCATCTTCTGGTCCTGAATCATACATTTCCCGGGGAAGTGTATTAGCAACTATTGGATAGTTTTTTGGAGTATTTTCAGCATCTATAGAATCACATGAACTTTCTGCTTCTTGAATGGAAGAGTCATCCTTATCACAGGGTGAAATATCATTTTCAATGATGGCGTTTATATTTTCAGATACATTATTCATCCCATCTAAATCATCATTAAATGATGTTTCGCTTTCAGATTT
>SKZM01000091.1 GCA_007127385.1 Methanosalsum sp. | reverse complement strand
GTACGTTTCCTGAATTTGGTTTTTGAAATAGGACTTACTGAAATTGACGTTGGTTACTGTTGAGAAAAGTGATTCTTCCATAAACCGTGAATTGATGTGTTCCTCTAAATCTTCATCATTTGTTTTTTGATTTCCTTTTATGAATTTAAGTATCTGAGCTTTCAATCCAGAATCTTCAGGAATCTTTTCTCTTGCTTTCTGATTGACAACAGCAAGTCCTTTAAGCATGTATATGAGCTGGTCCTGCAGATCTGCCACTTCATCAGATTTACCGCATACTCCTGATTTGGTGCATGCTTCTCCTTTAACTGTTTCTTCACATTGGTAACAAAACATATTTTTCCTCCTGATTTTTAGATATCTTTTGGATACTTAGTATTATAATGAAACTCACATATAAATTAGAAAGTTTCCAATGTGATACTGGTTAGATAAAAATTTGTAAATTTGTATTACAGGAAGTATGAATTAGAGGTAAAAGAAAATCATGGATTGTTTTTATCTGTCAGCTCTGTTAATTTTAGAGGATCAAGAATTCGGGATGCATCTCTTTCTAATAATAATCCAGGTTCAATAACTGTTATTTTGATAGATCTGTTCTCCCTGAAAGCCTCCTGAGCTACCTCTGCCGCTTTCTCATAGCCAATTTCAGGAACCAGGGCTGTTACCAGAGCAAGACTTGATTCTGCCAGCTTACTGCAATTTTCTTCATTGACAGTAATTAATCTAAGACATCTTTCATTAAATGAACAAATGGCTCCTGTTAAGATCTCTATAGACTTGAGTATATTATGTGCAACTACTGGTGTGAAAACATTAAGCTCAAGCTGTCTACCCTGGGCTGCCATCATCACTCCAGTATCATTTCCTATAACCTGAAAGCATGCCATATTCAGTATTTTTGCCATGACCGGATTGACTTTTCCTGGTATTATAGATGAACCGGGCTGAACCTGTGGCAAATTGTTCTCACCAAACCCGGTCCCTGGTCCACTTGAGAGCAGCCGCAGGCCATTTGCGATCCTTATTAAACTGACTGCCAGGTTCCTGAATGCTGCCGAAGCATTCAATATTGTATCAGTGCTCTGAGTTGCTTCATTTGCAATAACTTCAGTGATGTTCATGTTTTGGGAAGTACCTGCACCTGCCTGGAATACGTCCAGAATAAACTGGTCATTTAATTACCCCTCTCTTATTTCAAATGCAGCCTGTATTATCATATTTCCAATATCTGGATCGAGTTTTTTTGTCTTTATGTTTGGCCTTTGCAGAAGCAATTTTTACTTCTGCCTGGACTTTATGAAGGACTGTGGGAACCTATCCCTACTCACCCTGAAATTATTCAGTGCCCTTGCTGTCTTGGGTCCCTAATATACTTCATCCGGAATACTGAAGCAACCCATAGTACTTTTTTCTAAAAGGGTCAAGATATCACCACAGAACAATGTTATCTAAAAAAATTCTGTATCGATCTGTTTTTATGGAATGATCTACAAGAATTCAGGCATAACTTCTTTGTCATTGATATGGGATTTTCAGAAATGCTGCATAGCACCATTTATGGCGCATCCAAAAAATAATAGAGGATAAACAATTACCCTTCTTATTTGCCATTTTCTTCAAGGCAAAAGTACATTTTAGAAAGATTATTTTCATTGTAGACTTCACATTTCGGGCATATGCATCCCTTTTCCTTGGTAATGCACTTACTTTTACCGAAAGCACAAAATAAACCTTCCATGTGTTCAACAGTCTCAATATCTCCTTTTAGCATATGCACCAGATTATCTGGCATTGATTTTACTTTACATACTGCAGCATAGCTTGGACATTTCATACAGATACATTTCTTCAGATTTTCTTTTGTTCTTTTGACAAGTCCCATTGGCCCCACCATATTTAATTTGATATGTACCTTTCAGAATTTAGGCTTGAAATAAGTACTAAAATAAAATATGCATGATTAGTATTTACTCTTTTTGTCAGTCGTTGAGCCATTACAAAAAAAGTAAATAGTGGTAATATAATTATTTCATTCCAGACCAGTTTTCTAAATATTGACCTTTCTATTGGAGATAAAACGATTTGGCTTCAGGAATTTCATTACAATTATTTGTGCTGAATGGACTGTTAGTTTGCACGGTTATTCTGATATTGGTTTCTGTTTTGTGCTTTAAATATCACAATAAACAGGGAACAAACTCGGTTGCAACTCTTATGCTAGCAGGGGCAGCTTATTCTATAGCCTATTATTTTGAGTTACAAAGCAGTGATGTTTTTAGTGCCACGATGTGGCTAAATCTTCAGCTTTCAGTCATTTATTTGTTGCCTGCAATATGGCTTATTTTTGTATTACAGTATACAGGCAGATCAAATTCACTAAAAGCACCTGTGGTAATTGCAATTTTTCTGATACCCGTTATAAGTATGGTAATGCTTTCTACTAACCATATACATAACATGTTTTATTATGATCTTACAATAAAAAGTTTAAATGGTTTATCTATAATAGATTTTCAGAGAGGTACATGGGGATATTTTCACATTATATATCTGAATTTATTTTTACTTGCTGGAACGTTATTATTATTTAGTGGGTATCGAAGATCTACAGATTACTATAAAAAAAATTATATGATTTTGTTAGTTGGTGCTC
>SKZM01000016.1 GCA_007127385.1 Methanosalsum sp. | reverse complement strand
GGTGAAAGCCTGCTGGATGCATTGAAGAGGGTTTCTTCTGTTGAAATGAGAAAAGTGGGAGATAGGGAAGTGATCGTATCCACAGATGGTGAAGAGGGCTTTTTTATCTATGAGGTTGATGGAAAACTTCTGGACCGTACAGTTCAGGAGTGCACATTTAAAGAGGATACAGTTGTTGAGTGGAAGAAGCTGGAACCCGTTACAAAACTCAAACTCAATATAATGATTCGCAGCAGCTCGAAATGATCGGGTTTTATTGTTGTATATTTATATTTGTATGAAAAAACAAATATATCAATACAGAAATTAATTTATGGAACCTATCCAATTCTAGCTGAGCGGTATCAAGATGAGTAAGCTAACACCTGCAATGAGCCAGTATTATCAATTGAAGGAGGAGTACAGTGACTGTATCATATTTTTCC
Organism: Methanosalsum sp.; assembly: GCA_007127385.1. Lineage (GTDB taxonomy): Archaea > Halobacteriota > Methanosarcinia > Methanosarcinales > Methanosarcinaceae > Methanosalsum. The sequence goes on along the minus strand of SKZM01000016.1, from coordinate 2,235 downwards.
GTATGGGAGACTTCTATGAAACTTTTGACCAGGATGCAAAGACAGTCTCAAGAGAGCTTGATATAACCCTGACCAGCCGGGGTAAGGGCAGAACTGGTGAAAAGATGCCTCTTGCAGGAATTCCTTACCATTCCATTGATAATTACCTTCCCCGTCTTATTAAGAAGGGATATAAGGTTGCAATATGTGAGCAGCTGGAAGATCCAAAAAAGGCAAAGGGTGTTGTGAAAAGAGGTGTTGTGAGAGTTGTCACGCCTGGAACTGCAATTGACTCTTCAATGTTTGAAAATGCTGCCAACAATTATCTCATGGCAATATCAGGTAATGGAAAGGATTTTGGATTATCCTTCTTTGATGTATCTACCGGCGAATTCCTGACCACACAGTTTAGTGATTCACCTCCCTATGACAGGGTTGCAGGTGAGATTGCCAGAATGAGTCCTGCAGAATGTATAATATGTCCCTCAATTGCAGGGGATCAGGACCTTTCAGAAAGGCTGAATGGGCTTAATATAGTGATAAATCATTTTGATGAAGAAGCGTTTGATCCTGTAAATGCAGAAAAGAACCTGAAAGACCATTTTAAGGTCAGTACCCTGGAAGGAATGGGATGCGAGGGGCTGACCTATTCAATATCTGCAGCAGGGGCTGCACTGGCGTATGCAATGGATACTCAGATGAGGGAACTCGGGCATGTACATACCCTCAGAACCTATTCAGATTCTGATTTTATGATACTTGATTCCATAACCCTGCGAAATCTTGAAGTTGTAAGAAATGTCAGAGGTGAAGGAAAAAGCGCCACTATTCTGGGTGTCCTGGACGACACAATGACACCCATAGGTAGCAGGATATTACAGAAATGGATACTCAAACCTCTCATATCAACCAGTGATATCAATAAACGCCTGGATGCAGTTGAAGAATTTACTCACAATACCCTGCTCAGGTACGATATCAGGTCACATCTTTCCAGAGTTCGGGATATTGAAAGGCTTACAGGCCGGATAGTCTATGGTAATTCCAATGCAAGGGATCTTGTGGCCCTTAAGAAGTCACTGGAAGCTGTACCTGAGATCAGGTCTCTGCAAAAAGAGATGGATTCAGAACTGATCGTTTCTCTGACAGACCAGCTCTATGATTTTTCTCAGCTGGAATACCTGATCGATCTGGTAGATAAGGGAATTGTGGATGAACCGCCTGTAAGTGTCAGGGATGGTGGTCTGATAAAGTCCGGTTACAGTACTGAGCTGGATGAAATAAGGGATATGTCCCGGCACGGAAAAGAGTGGATCGCTTCATTTCAGAAACGTGAAAGGGAAAGAACAGGTATAAAATCTCTAAAGGTGGGTTACAACAAAGTTTTTGGTTATTACATAGAGGTTACGAAAGCCAATTCGTCTCAGGTACCAGAAGACTATATAATCAAACAGACAATGGCCAATTCAGAAAGGTTTTATACCCCTGAACTTAAAAAATGGGAAGAGGCTATCATTTCAGCAGATGAGAAAATAACCACTCTTGAATATGAACTTTTTTCAGAGATAAACTCAAAAATAGCAGAGTATTCAAAAGAACTCCAGAAAACTGCTGATGTTATAGGCAAAATGGATGTTCTTTCAAATCTTGCAGAGATCGCAGTTAACAGGAACTATACGAGGCCTGCGGTTACTGCAGACTGTCGAATACTGACAAGGGATGGCAGGCATCCAGTGGTTGAGAGCAGTGTTCCCGGAGGATTTGTACCCAATGATACCGAAATGGATTGTTCTGAGAATCAGTTTGCACTGATCACCGGGCCAAACATGGCGGGTAAGTCTACCTACATGAGACAGGTAGCTTTGATTGTTATCATGGCACAGGCCGGTTCCTTTGTACCTGCATCCCATGCTTCGATAGGTCTGGTTGACAGGATATTTACAAGGGTTGGAGCCTTTGATGACCTTGCAAGCGGGCAGAGCACGTTTATGGTTGAGATGGTAGAACTTGCAAACATTCTAAACAATGCAACCCCTAAAAGCCTTATACTTCTGGATGAGATTGGAAGAGGCACAAGTACCTATGACGGATACAGTATAGCAAAGGCAGTAGTGGAGTATATTCACAATAAGGACAGGGCTGGTGTAAGATCCATGTTTGCAACTCATTATCATCAACTTACAGATCTTTCAGAGAGGCTGGAGAGGGTTAACAACTACCATATAGCTGTCAGGGAGGAAGGTGACGAGCTTGTAT
>SKZM01000063.1 GCA_007127385.1 Methanosalsum sp. | reverse complement strand
GTTAATGTTATGTTCCACAGAAAAAGTGAGGTTGTCACATGCATCGTTTCCAGAAAGAAATAAGTTCGTGTATTGACTGCAAAAAATGCTGGGATGCATGCCCTGCCAACAAGGTTACTGAAGGTAACCGTTTTACTCCGCAAGGGAAGATCGAATCGCTTGCAAAGATTGTCGCAGGTGAAGAGCTTACACAGGATGAGACGGACAACGTTTACCTTTCCACACGATGCGGAGCATGTGATGATGTATGTCCTGTGGACATTCCCATAACAGATATTATCCAATATGAAAGAGAGTTGTTAGCAAAACAGGGCAGAGAGCCTGCCAAGACCACGGCTATCTCAAAGAACATTATTGAGCGTAACAGTCCTGGAGGTATGGATCCTTCAACGAGGTTTGACTGGGTTACAGATGATCTTGAAATTGCCGAAAGTTCCGATATCGCCTATGTGACAGGCTGCTGGATTGCACATAGCCAGCCGGACATAGCCAAATCAACTATCCGCCTGCTAAACCATGTAGGTATCAAACCGATGCTTTTGAAGGATGAAAAATGCTGCGGGCTTTTCCTCATAGACAACGGTCATCTCGAGGAAGCAGCTGTGCATGCAACAAAATTCGTAGATTACATCGAGTCCCTTGGAGTGGAGAAAGTTATAGCTTCATGCCCCGGTTGCTATCTGGTTCTGGGCCGTGAGTATCCTAAACTCTACAGGGAGTTGAACTTTGAGGTCGAGCACTCTCTTAACCTGTTCAGAGATATGATAAATGACGGCACACTCATATCAAATAAGCTTGATTATACTGTTGCTGTGAGAGATGCCTGTCCTCTGAAGCAATCAAAGGATGTATCAAGGGATATCCTCTCCAGCATGGATGTGAATATTAAGGAACTCTTCGACGGCAAACATGTCTGCTGTGGTGGTCCTGCCGGCCTTAAACCCAACTTCCCGGAAATATCATCGGATATTGCCATGTTATCGGTTAAGGACTATAAAGAGAAGGCCGATATGCTGGTCTCGTATTGTCCCTTTTGCATGCATCATATAGGCGGTGTTTGTAAATCAAAGGATGAAGAACTGAATATTAAGGACATTTCAGTTTTGCTGGCAGAAAGTATATTTGGAGATGTAAAAGAGGTGGAATCATGAAAGTAGGATTGATCAGATGTATGCAAACCGAGGACATATGTCCCGCAACAACGGATTTTAAAGTAATGAAGGAGAAAAAACTTGCATTCGAGGGCGTACAGAATGACATTGAAGTGATAGGTGTTGTTTCATGTGGTGGCTGCCCTGGGAAAAAAGCAGTTCAGAGGGCTGCTGAAATGGTAAGAAGAGGAGCTGATACAATAGTTCTTGCTTCATGTATCACAAGAGGAAATCCCACTGGCTTTGCCTGTCCGCATGCTGAACAGATGAAAACAGCAATCGAGAAGAAGATTGGTGACTCTATACAGCTAATTGATTATACTCATTAATTGCTAATCATATTGTTGTAACTGAGATTAAGGAAGAGAACACATTGATTTAAGTAAAAAGAGTTTACGAACAAGCATCCAACGAAGATGGAATACGGGTGCTTGTAGACAAGCTCTGGCCACGAGAACTTCGCAAAGATGATACACATGATTGATCTCTGGTTAAAGGAGATTGCTCTAACGGACAATCTCAGAGCTGCCTTAAATTATATAACGATAGTGTCATATATTCTTATATCAGCCATGAGAATATCTATTGATGAATTGCTCAGACACAGACAATGAATGTATTCAGGTGGATATCGCTCCAACGATTTCACAGATTTTACATATCCCAATGATAACCCCTTCTGGAAAACCAATAAGGAAAATATTGGACTATACCGGAAAAAAAGAATGTAGAAAAATAGTTTTAATAATAGTTGACAGCCTGGGATTTTCACTCTATAAAAGATTGGAAAAGCATATGCCTGCAGTAGAAAAAATTGCAGATGCAGGTATTCTTATCAAATGTCGTTCAGTAGCAGACAAGACCACTCCTGCCATAACATCAATATTTACTGGTTATTATCCCAGGGAGCACATGATTCAAAAAACGGAAGACCTGTATTATGAGAGATCGAAAAATGAAGACAATACAAGAATAAAATCAATCCTTGAGTGGGCCCATGAGGCCGGTCTACGATCATCAATTACAATTGAATCAGAAGGTGCTGCTGCTTTGAATGGCAGAATTGATACATCCTCGGGGGTTCGAGATTTGAGCGATATAATAGAATATGATAGGAAAATCACCGAGGAGACAGTTAAATCACTGGAAAACCAGCCACATCTTATGGCCATACATTTAAGGGCAATTGATCGAATTGCTCATACTGAAGATAACTGGAAATCTCTCATCTATGCTGCTTCCAGTATAAATGAAAATATTGATGTGATTGTCAATAAACTGGAACCATACACTCTGGTGATTGTATGTGGTGATCACCCAATACACTCATCTCAAAAGTGGTTAAAAATGGCATCTATCGAGGAAATTAAGAATTATGATCACAAATATGTAGCGCTGATCGCGGGTTGTGTATAATTGATCTTTTGAATCATTAATTATAGATGTTTTTTCAGATATTACTTTACCCTAAGGGTTAACCTTATTAGCTAAAATATCTATTTTAATTTGGAATGTGTATCATGCCTTTATAATTACT
>SKZM01000029.1 GCA_007127385.1 Methanosalsum sp. | reverse complement strand
TCAAGCGTTAATATAGAACCAATATACTATATAAAAATTTATTAAACATTGAATTATTCTGAATAAAATAAGATTACCGATAGTCTTATATAATATTAAGACGGTAAATGATTAGTGTGTTCCTATCAAGAAGGAGATATTTATGTATAAAACAAAAGAAGACGTATTAAAGGCAGTTAATGATCACGATGTTAAGTTCATCAGAACTCAGTTCACCGATATATTCGGAGTAATCAAAAGCTGGGCCATACCCTCTGAAGACCTCGAAAACGCATTCACAGAGGGGATAATGTTTGATGGTTCATCAATTGAAGGATTTACCCGCATAGAAGAATCAGATATGATGCTGATGCCGGACCCTACAACCTTCCGCATACTTCCCTGGAGACCAAAGGAAGGAGCTGTGGCCAGAATGCTGGGAGATGTCAAACTTCCAGATGGATCACCATTTGTTGGAGATCCCAGATATATACTTAAAAGGGCCATTGAGGACGCAAAAAAAGAAGGTTTCACAATGAATGTGGGGCCTGAACTGGAATTCTTTGTATTCAAGGTGGATGAAAACCATAACCCTACAACTGAGCTCACGGATCAGGGAGGTTACTTTGACTTTGCCCCTCTTGACCGGGCACAGGATATGAGACGTGATATAGATTATGCACTGGAGCATATGGGTTTCAAGCTTGAAGCTTCCCATCATGAGGTGGCACCTTCCCAGCATGAGATTGATTTCAGGTTCAGTGATGTACTTTCCACAGCAGATAATGTAGTAACATTCAGATACGTGGTCAAGTCGATCGCAAGTCACAGAGGTTATTATGCAACATTCATGCCAAAGCCCCTATACGGAGTAAATGGTTCAGGAATGCATTCAAATCAGTCACTGATGACAGATAACGGAAAGAATGCATTTTATGACCCGGAAGGCGTAAACGGTCTTTCAGATATTGCACGATATTATGTAGGAGGATTGCTAAGCCACATCAAGGAATTCACAGCCGTTACAAACCCGCTGGTTAACTCATACAAAAGACTGGTACCGGGATATGAAGCACCTATCTATATAACATGGTCTGATCAAAACAGGAGTTCACTGATACGTATACCGGCAACCCGTGGCAATGGTACCAGGGTTGAGCTAAGATGTCCGGATCCAACCTGTAATCCATATCTTGCCTTTGCCCTGATGCTTCGTGCGGGAATGGACGGAATAAAGAATGAAATCGATCCAGGAGAACCTGTCGCCCAGAATATATTCAAAATGACACCTGAACAAAAAAATGAGAGAAATATAGAATCACTTCCAGGAAGTCTGAAAGAAGCTCTGGATCTTATGGAAGAAAGCGAGTTTGTAAAAGAAACACTGGGAGAACACCTATTCGAGCAATATATTGCAGGTAAGAGATCAGAATGGAATGAATATAAGGCCCAGGTGCATAAGTGGGAAATAGATAAATATCTCAGCAGGTTCTAAATGAACCTGTCTTTTTTCTGTATTTAAAAAAATCACAATTGTGCAGGATCAATAAATGAATATTAAAAATTCAAACATGATATATCCAGCATATTGACTTTTTAATATATTGAACTTCGATTTTTGTTTATTGAAAAATCAAATCCAAAATATGTTGGCACCTTTTATTTTTTTATATTGGGGATCTCAGTGGTTTCTCCAAGGTGATTCTTCAGTGTATATTTTTCATCATCATTTCCCACAATGTAGTAATCCCGCATCAGGGGGATCTTACCAATATTTGTGGCGATCACATGCATTGGCTGGGCAAGTCCTGTGGTGTGTCCCCGCAGTCCATCACGTATGAGTTCACTACCCTTTTCGACAGGAGTTCTGAAGTGATCTATGCCAGGTGCAGGTTCACAGTAGAACAGGTAATAAGGCCTGATCCTTGCACTCAGCAGTTCCTGATGGAGATCCCTTATTGTATCCACATCATCATTGATACCTTTAAGCAGTACCGCCTGATTACCTACATTAACTCCACACGTCAGAAGATCATATACTGCTCTTTTTGTCAGGTCGGTGATCTCTTTTGGATGATTGCACTGAGTATTGAGCCAGACAGGTACATCATGATATCCTCCTAGAATTTCTTTGAGATTTTCGGTAATCCTTTGAGGCAGAACAATAGGGAGTCTGGAACCAATGCGTATCATCTCAACATGAGGAATCTCACGCAGGCTGTCGATCAGATATTTTATATTTTCATCCGGTAAAAGCAGAGGATCCCCGCCTGTGACAAGTACATCCCTGACCTCCGGATGCTGACTGATCCATTCAATTCCCTCATCTACATTAAAATTGAGTTTCAGGTCTCTGTCAACAACAAGTTCTTTTCTAAAGCAGTGTCTGCAGTAAATACCACATTTCTCAGTTACAGTAAAAGCAACCCTGTCCCGGTACTGGCGGGCAATACTGTCAGGACGGACTTCATCAGTTGCCCGGTTTTCCTTCCAGAGAAGATAATCCTGCATACCATATCTATTGGTATTTTCTTCAAGAGATGGAACAACCTGCCTTCGAATAGGACAGTTGGGATCATCCTTATCCATCAAGGATGCAAAATAGGGCGTTGTACCCCAGCGTGTGTCCAGGGTTTTAATGGCCTGTCTCTCATCATCTGTGAGGTTTATTATTTTTTCAAGTTTATCTAATGAATCGATGCTGTTTTCTA
>SKZM01000122.1 GCA_007127385.1 Methanosalsum sp. | reverse complement strand
TTTGAAATCGATAAAAAGGTGGATCGGGTACTGACTACCGGATCAAATGCGGTAGGTGTATGTTTTGATGAAGCACCACCCGAATTATTGAGATCATTTGATCAGGCATCTCTGATTATCAGTAAGGGAATGGCCAACTATGAAACTATTTCGGAGTCTGATGTAAGACCGGTTGCTTATCTACTTAGAACAAAATGCAAGAGTGTTGCCGAGGATCTAAATGTTGATACTGATCTCTCAATTGCAAAACTGATAGAATAATTGAATATAGATCTTAGAACATTATGAGGTGAAAATATGTGTGAACTAAATGTTATGGTTGTCACTGATGGAAAGAAAGAAATGTTTATGGAATCGGTTACCCGAATTATTGTTGATGATGATTCTATCGAACTGACTGGAATATTTGGTGATAAGAAAAGCGTTACTGGACACATTAGAGAAATAAATTTTTCTACAGGGGAAACTATAATTATTAAAAAATGAATAAGAATTTACATCAAATAGTGGGGTTGGTATGATGATCGATGATTTTCTTATTGGTTAACATATGAGAGTGTATAAATTAATTAGTATGGAATTTTAGATGATTATATTGGCAAATACCAAATAAAAGATCGTTGATGTATTAAATTATTGAATAATTGGAGGTAAATAAATGTCAAAAGTTAAAGTTGCAATAAATGGATATGGTACAATTGGTAAGAGAGTTGCAGATGCTGTAGCCTTTCAGGATGATATGGAGATAGTGGGGGTTTCCAAGACCAGACCAAATTTTGAGGCTTTCATTGCAAGGGATAAAGGATATGATATCTATACTCCCTCAGATCGTATGGAATCCATGAAGAAGTCAGATTTATCTGTAAAGGGTACTGTTGAGGATATGATTGATGCTGCAGATGTTGTGGTTGATTGCACTCCAGGTGGTGTAGGGGCAAAAAACAAGTCACTTTATGAAAAGCACGGTGTAAAAGCTATCTGGCAAGGTGGCGAAGATCATGAGCTCGCAGGATTTTCCTTTAATTCAGTATCAAATTATGGTGAAGCACTTGGCCGGGATTTTGTTAGAGTTGTTTCATGCAATACAACCGGCCTTTGCAGGGTTATATATCCTCTTGACAAGGAGTTTGGAGCAAAAAAGGTCCGGGTATCTTTACTCAGAAGATCTGCAGATCCCGGTGACATTAAAACAGGCCCTATAAATGCAATTGTCCCAAATCCTGTAAAACTACCATCCCATCATGGGCCCGATGTAAAATCTGTGATGCCGCATATTAATATCACTACAACTGCAGTCAAACTGCCAACAACCCTGATGCATGTTCATATTGTAAATATTGATTTTGAGAAGGACTGTACTGAAAAAGATGTTGAAGAGGTCCTTTCCAGACAGTCAAGGGTGAGATTTGTTGGGCAGGGAATATCATCTACAGCTGAGATAATTGAACTTTCAAGAGACATGCTTAGGCCACGCTATGATATGTGGGAAAACTGCGTATGGAATGAATCCATCAGCCTGTATGATAAGGAGCTGTACTTCTTCCAGGCCATTCATCAGGAATCAAATGTGATTCCCGAAAATGTAGATGCTATCCGTGCTATGATGGAACTGGAAAAAGATGGTGGAAGGTCCATTGAAAAAACAAACAAATCAATTGGTCTGATCTGATTTCAAACTGTGTGTACATGAATGGAAAATATGATTTTTTGAGTCTCTGCAACAGTGCATCAAAAGCTGCTGCAGAGGCTATTGAAAATCTGGTAGGGACCACAGAAGGCTACAAGACAGTTTATACAGGTGCTGATGGGACACCAACTAAACTGATAGATGATGTAGCTGAAAAAGCCATATTTGATGTGCTGGAATCGGATGGCAGGTCCATGAGGGTTCTAAGCGAAGAGTATGGGGAAAAAATAATAGGGAACAGTCCCGATTTTGCAGTGGTTGTTGATCCACTGGATGGTACATATAATGCTGCCTTTGGGATTCCCATTTATAGTGTTTCAATTGCAATAGGTACTCCTGATATATCTGATATATGGTTTGGATATGTAAAAAATATAGCAAATGATGATCTGTATTTTGCTGAAAAAGGGAGGGGTGCATATTTGAATGGAAATAAGATATCCCCTTCATCTACAACCAGACTTAATCGTTCATGCATTAGTCTTTATGGCTATCGCCTGAATGTAGGAAGGACCGTAAACTTATGGAAAAAAGTAAGGCGCATAAGAATATTTGGTAGTGTTGCCCTTGAAATATGTTATGTTGCCGCAGGCAGAACCGACGCATTTATAGATGTTCGAAGAACTTTGAGGTTGGTTGATGTGGCAGCCGGGAAGCTGATACTTGAAGAGGCTGGAGGTACAGTTACAAATGGTCTTGGTGCACAGCTAAAGCTTGTAGATAATGTGGCCAAGAAGGTTGATATTGTAGCTTCAAATAGTCATATTCACAGAGATATCCTCAGATTAACGGTAAGGGAATAATCTTGAAAGTGAACAAAATAGGAATCGTTGCCAGATGTGATAACAGGGATGCTCTTCGAATGGCTCAAAATATAATTGATCATTTTGGTCCGGAAGTGGATATCCTGGTATCTCCTGATACTGCTAAACCACTTGGACTGAAGAGCCATAAAATAGTTCCGATAAAAAATATGAGAGAGCAAGGTGCAGAATTCCTGATCTCCATAGGAG
>SKZM01000206.1 GCA_007127385.1 Methanosalsum sp. | reverse complement strand
GTGATTTATGTATCAGGATTTGATGAAGGTCTCAATGCGGCATTCAGAATTTCAGCTGATGGAGACATTATAGTTTCCTGTGTAAAATGTTTCAGATAACTATTATATCAACCAACTACAGGCGATAAAATGAAAACAGATAAGATATCTATTATCCATCCACGTCCAAGTTCTATTGTTGCAGCTCTGTACACACTTCGTGATCTTGATGTGGATGTTGCTATTTTGCACGGACCGGCAGGATGCTCTTTCAAACATGCCAGGCTTCTGGAAGAGGATGGTGTACATGTTTTAACTACAGCCCTTGATGAAAATGGATTCGTATTTGGAGGACATGATGAGCTTGTATCACTGATCAAAAAAGCTGCAGATATGTTCAATCCCGATTCAATGGCAGTTGTGGGAACATGCGCAAGCATGATCATCGGTGAAGAACTTCATGATGCTGTGGAAGAAGCTGGTCTGAACATACCGGTAATAGAGGTCGAAGTACATGCAGGATACCGGGACAATACAAAAGGAGTCCTCATGGCACTTGAATCCGCAGCTGATGCAGGTCTCATAAGCGATACTGAATACCAGCGGCAAAGTATTATACTCAAAAAGGCAACAGAGATTGAAAAAAAGCATGGTGCAGCCAGTAAATCATATCTTGCTCCATCCAGGGGAGACGTAAAATACAGTGTTGCAAAGCGTGTTATGGATCTTCTTAAAGAAGATAAGAAAGGAATAATCATAATGAACGCTAAAAAAGAGACTGGATACATGTTTGCAGATGTCATACTTGCAGTAAATGAAATTGCAGAAGAGATGAAGGTAAGGTCCAATATTGTAAATATGGCAAACATTGATCAAACATTGGGACTTCCAAGGGTTCGAACCCATGCCAGAAATATCATGTCTGATTTTAAAGAATTTGGTATTGAGATCCATGAGATTATTGGCGGAATGGATGAATATGCAATTGCAGGAGAATATGTCAGAAAAGCCATCCAGGAAAAATATAGTGACTATGATTTTGCAATTATTGCAGGAGTTCCCCATGCAATCCCAGCAGATGTCATCTCAGGTATGGAGATAATTTCTGTTACCAACGGACCAAGACAGGTGCTCCCTCTGAAAGAAATGGGGCATGAACATGTGGTAGTCGAGATAGACCTGCATCCAAGAACACTTGGTGTCAGCTCTATTGTAGAATCAGAATTTGGTGCTACTCTAAGAGAGATCAAAAAAGAATTACATTCACAAAAAAACGAGGAGTTTGCTGCATGAAAGATAAGAAGATCATTGCAATTTATGGAAAAGGGGGTATTGGAAAATCAAGTACCGCATCCAATATTGCCGCAGCATGTGCAGATGAAGGATACAAAGTAATGATCATTGGCTGCGATCCAAAGAGTGATTCTTCGATAAATTTGCTTGGAGGGCAGCGAATTCCAACTATTCTGGGGCTACTGCGTGAAAGTGTCGATATTCAGGAAGAAGACATTGTTTTTGAAGGTTACAATGGAGTAAAGTGTGTGGAGGTAGGTGGCCCTGAACCTGGAATTGGATGTGCCGGAAGAGGTATTATTGTTGCAATCCAAAAACTGAAAAGTCTTTCAAAGGCCCACCTGGAAATGGACCTTATTATTTATGATGTGCCCGGCGATATTGTCTGTGGCGGATTTGTAGCTCCTATCAAAAAAGGATTTGTTAACGAAGCATATGTTTTGACATCAGGAGAATACATGCCACTTTATGCTGCAAACAACATTTGCAGAGGACTGAAAAAAATAAACACCCCTCTTAGTGGAGTCATATGTAATTCCCGTGATGTAAGCCGTGAAAGGGAAATTGTTGAAAAGTTTGCTGAAGAGCTTGGAAGTGAACTTATAGCATTTATACCAAAGGAGCAGATTGTACAGGACTGTGAACGTGAAGGTTTCTCTGTGATTGAGAAAGAACCGGAATCTGATATTGCAGATGTTTACAGGGAACTTGCCAGAAAGATCATGTCACAGAAAAAAGCTTCAAATCCAGACCCAATGGATGATGAACAGTTGCGCAGCCTTACAAGGTGAGTTGAATAAATTGACGCTCAATGAAAAGTATTTCGAGGATATCAAAAACCAATCAGATGATATGGTTCCTGTTCCAAGAATACTGCTATCAGCAGACAGATCATCTTCCGGTAAGACAACCATCATGATGGGGATACTCTCAGCTCTTGTTTCCAGGGGCTATAGTGTACAGCCTTTCAAAGTTGGTCTGGATTATATAGATCCAAGCTATCATTCAGATATTACTGGAAGAAAGGCACGAAATATAGATGGTTATCTGATGGATGAAATGGATATAATTGATACTTTCGTCCATGCATGTAAGACCGAGAATGGAGCAGACCTCGCTGTCATTGAAGGTGTCAGAGGCCTCTATGAGGGGCTTGACAGTCTCACAGATACAGGCAGTACTGCCCAGGTTGCCAAGATACTCAAATGTCCTGTGATCTTTGTGATCAATGCAAGGAGTATTACACGATCAGCTGCAGCACTTGTAAATGGCTATAGATCATTTGATCCGGAAGTCAATATTGCAGGAATAATTCTCAATAATGTAGGTGGAGAAAGGCATGCCAAAAAGGCAAAAGAAGCAATTGAACATTATACAGGTCTGCCGGTTGTGGGAATTGTTCCAAGAGATCCCGGCATGCAGATCTCCATGCGCCATCTTGGACTTATTCCTGCGATCGAAAGCCAGCAAAAGATCACGGAATATAATACCAGAATGGAATATATTCAAAATACCATAAACAAACGTATCGATGTGGATAAGTTGATTGAGTTCGCTTATCAGGCACCTCCTGTAATTAGAGCTGGCAAAAGCATGTTCAAACCGATATCCTCATCAACTGAGGGAGCGGTCATTGGTGTTGCACTGGATGAAGCATTCAATTTTTATTACCATGACAATATTGAAATGCTTCAGGCTGCCGGAGCAAACATAAAATATTTCAGCCCGTTACATGATGCCAAAATTCCTCATGTTGATGGAATATATATTGGGGGAGGGTATCCGGAACTTTTCGCATCTGAGCTGGAAAAAAATACACCAATGAAAAATAGAATATACGAACTATCTTCAGAAAATATACCTATTTATGCAGAATGCGGCGGACTTATGTACCTTACTGAAAAAATAACAACAGGTGCACACAACAGTAATGATAGCGTATATAATATGGCTTCAATGGAAAAAGCCACCTATGAAATGGTAGGAGCACTTCCTGGACATACATTAATGGGAAATAAGAGAGTAGTCAGTTATAATACCGGAATTCTCAATATGGATACTGTTATAGGAAGATCTGGAAATGTTTTTAAGGGCCATGAATTTCATCATTCGGAAATCACAGATATTCCTGAGGGTACTAAATTTGCCATTGATCTGTCCCGGGGAGAAGGAATTATAAATGGAAAAGATGGGTTGACCGTAAATAATACAATTGGATCCTATGCACATCTCCATGCCGTATCATACAAAGAATTTGCATTCTCTTTTGTGGATTTTATAGCAAATCTCATGTAAGACCTGCGAGATCACTTCAGATAGGCAATTTATTTGAAATCAATACTGGAGCATATAATTTGATAGCTAGATTATTGGAAAATAAGGTAGAGCTCGATAAAGATGCAATTGATATTCTGTATAATACTGGATATTTTGGACGTCCTAGAGGAAATGTGCTTGAGCTAAGCCTTGTAGAAGCAGCATATTTATTGTACCGTGAAAAGATCAGTATAACAATGGATTCTGAATCTCTCAGTTTTCCTGAATTTTTCAAAATAGCCTCCATGCGCCATAGGTATTTTGAACTCAAATATATCGTATACAAAGATCTAAAAGAAAGAGGATTTTATGTCCAACCCAGTGTGGCTGATTTTAGAGTGTACCCTAGGGGTGGTCATCCTGGCAAAACCCCCGCAAGAAGCTATGTATATGTCAGATCTGAAAGATCTTCAGTTAGTATCACTGAATTAATAAAGTCTCTGAACACAGTTTCAAATATACGCAAGCAGATGATCCTGGCAATCGTTGATGAGGAAAGTGATATCACCTTTTATGAGGTAAAGAAAATCAGCATATCAGGTAAGATGGAACCATTCAACGATGCTTTAAATGCAGAATCGACTTTGCTGGAAGACAGGGTGATAGTATGGGATAAAAAAGCATCCAGTGATCTGTACAATAAAGGATTTTATGGTAAGCCACTGGATGAAGATAGACTTCAGTTATCACTTATTGAATCTGCCTACCTTCTTGAAAAAAAATTGATTCAGATAAAGGACAGAGAAAGAGATAAAATTCTGGGTTCTGAAGATTTTTTCAGTAAAGCTTCAGAGATAGAACCTGAATTTTTAACAAAATATTATGTATACCGTGATCTGAGGGAAAAGGGAATGGTCCCTAAAACAGGGTTTAAATTCGGGACACATTTCAGACTGTATATTGGCATTGAATCTCCAAAGAAGATCCCACATTCAGAATATCTGGTGCATGCCATTTCAGAAAATCATATATTTATATTGCCCATTATGTCAAGAGCCATAAGGCTTGCAAACAGTGTCAGAAAAAGAATGGTCTTTGCATTAAATTACAATGGAAATTTTGAATACATAGATATTGGAAGGGTCAAAATGTGATTGACACTGTTTTATGGACTAGATATTATGAGAGACATAATTGCAGTGGATATTTCCGGGCGGCACAGGACATCTAAGGGGCATTATTATATTGTATGTGCTGCTGTTTCTTTATCTGTTTCTCCTGATCATATAGAAAAGATACATCAGGTAAATACAAAGGCATTTAGAATGTATAGACCCCTTAAAGTACTGGATGTGGTTCACATTATTGAAAGGACCGTTTCAAATATAAAGAGGGAGGGAGTAATTGTTACTGAGAAGGGGGATATGTATAACAAACCGCTAAGCTTTGTATCTTCAAGGTTCAAAGATGAATTCAAATATCAGGAATCTATAAGTGAACGTCTTGCAGTCCAGCTTGCCCATCATATTTCCCTGAGTTCAAGAAAACTCCTGATCCAGGAATTAGAAAAAATATAATATTGTAGATCGATCATCCGCATATTTTATAAAGTATTGCTTATTTTAATATATGATTCCAATTATATAATTAAATAAGATATTTCCGGTGTAACATTAAATGAAAAAAGCAGTCCTTGTCCAGAGGAATGAACCCGAAAGCGAGGAATATAGAAATTCCAGCAGACTTCAGGAACTAAAAGAACTTGCAGAATCTGCAGGATACCTTGTCATTGATGAGATTACTCAAACAAAAAACCCGGACAGAAATTATCAGATCGGACGCGGAAAAACAGACGAATTGTCCTGGATAGTAGCAGAGACAGGTGCAGATAAGATCATCTTTTACAATCAGCTCAGCATAATGCAGATATATAATATATCTCAAACCTGCAGATGTGAAACCATTGATAAATTTCACCTTATACTAGAGATATTTGCAACTAAGGCAAAAACAAAAAGAGCAAAATATCAGGTCGAACTGGCAAAGCTACATTACGAACTTCCAAAAGCAAAGACCATTGTATCATTGCTAAAGAAAAAAGAGCGCCCGGGGTTCATGGGGCTTGGTAGTTATGAAGATTCCTATGAAAAGGATATCAAAAACAGAATTTCTCGTCTTAGAAATGAACTTGGGAGGATGCAGAAGGACTATGATAATCTGCGAACATCCCGTCACAAAAAGGGGTTTTCTATAGTTGCTCTTGCTGGATACACAAATGCGGGAAAAAGCACTCTCTTTAGTGAAATGGTAGATGAAAATGTGGAAGTGGAAAACAGGCTATTCACTACACTTTCCCCCACAACACGTTCCTTCCAGGTAAATGGCAGAAAATTACTTCTAACCGATACTGTCGGATTTATTGAAGACCTGCCACACTGGCTGATCGATGCGTTCAAATCTACACTTGACGAGATATTTCTTGCAGATGTAATATTGCTTGTTGTGGATGTGAGTGAACCTATTGAGATCATAAAAAAAAAGCTGATTGCATGCCATGATACTCTATGGGAACAAATAGAAGATGCACCAATTATTACTGTTCTAAATAAAGTTGACAGGATATCAGAAGAAGATCTTGATTGTCGCATATCTGAAATTGAATATCTTACCCCCAATCCGATAATAATATCTGCAAGTGAAGGGACAGGTATAGAAACACTTAAAAAGAAGGTATTTAGTTACCTGCCGGTCTGGAAAAGAAAAGATGTCCAGCTTCCAATATCTGATTCCGGGATGTCTATAGCTTCCTGGCTATTTGATGAAGGAATTGTACATAACATAAAATACACAGACAGGATTATAGTGGATGTTGAAGCAAGGGATGAGGTCATAAACAAGGCAAAAGCTGTTGAAAGGAAGCTAAATGCATATGGCCACTCAGAAGATCAATTATAAATTGTTCGAGTTATGCTGTGAAGTAATCCAGTTTAAACATGTACATAATATATTAGTTGATCTTAGAGGGTAGTTTAACTATACAAATATATAAGTTCTAAGTGGGATATTGTTTATTTATGAGATTTGATCTTCATGTTCATTCCTGTTTTTCAAAGGACAGTAATTCGGACATAGACTCTATACTGTTGCATGCCGTAAAAAACGGAATGGACGGAATTGCACTATGTGACCATAATACAGTGGAAGGCAGTTTTGTGGCTGCAGAGAGGGTCAATGAGCTGGAGCTTGACCTGATGATTATACCTTCAGTAGAAGTTTCCTCTGCAGAAGGCCATATACTGGTACTGGGAATAACTGAGAGCATAAATGCTCATATGTCGGCTGAAAAAACTATTGAAAAAGCAAGGGAACTGGGTGGAACAATAATAATCCCACATCCATTCAAAAAGATATCACATGGGCTGGGCTATATTGAGGGAATTGATATTGATGCTGTTGAAGTAATAAACTCACGAAGTCTTACCAGTAGTTCCAATATCAAAGCTTTAAATGCAGCTCGATCACTTAACATTCCAGGAGTTGGTGGAAGTGATGCACATATACCACAGATGGTTGGAAGAAGCTACACAGATATCGATGCAAAAAGCAGTACTGTGGAATCAGTTCTTTCAGCTATCAAAGAAGGAAGGATTCAGGCCGGTGGATCCCTAACACCGACTCATATTGTGGTAAAACAAATGTTTTCTGGAGTAGAGCGATTATTTAGGAGACGATTGATCGGGTAAAATACATGCTATGTAATATGAATACTGCATAATCAGGCTCATTTAAAAACCGTTTTGGCAGGGCTGACAATAACTGATACATGGGTTATTGATAAAAACCTATAAATAATATAATCAACCAGTTTTCAATTGATCATTTAATATTGGGGGGTAAACAATGGCAAACAGGGAAAATAAAGTTTCAGAAAATGTTTCTGGTCCATATTATGTGGACGATGGATGTACTGCATGCGAAGTCTGTGTAGAAATGGCACCAAATCATTTTAAAATGACTGAAGATGAATCAACCGCATACGTCTATAATCAGCCAGAAACCGATGAAGAAATAGATATCTGTGAAAATGCACTTGCTGAATGTTCGGTGGATGCCATCGGAAACGATGGATAATTTTTAAATATACTTCATTATTTTTTTTGATGAATGCATTCCTGGATAATTCCATAAGATAGTACAGGATACAGATTCTTAAAGTAACCAGGATTTTGCAGAAAATATAGTCGTATAAAAAAAAAGAGAATGCATCAGACTGATGCATTCATATTCTCATTCCTTATGGGAAGAGTGATTTGAGTTTTGCTACTGCATCACCAGAGTTCTCAGCATAGATGTCAGCACCGATCTTGTTGGCCCAGTCCTGAGTTACAGGAGCACCGCCGACCATTGTCTTGATATTGTCACGGATACCTGCTTCTTTGAGCTGTTCTTCGATCTGTGTCTGTGTGATCATTGTTGTGGTCATCAGAGCTGAAGATGCTACAACCTGTGCATCTATTTCTTTTGCCTTGTCAACATAGTTCTTTACAGGTACATCCCTGCCAAGATCAACTACTTCAAATCCAGCAATCTTGAGCATGGTGGCTACAATATCCTTACCAATTGAGTGAATGTCACCCTCAATTGTTCCTATAACTACCTTACCTCTTGACTTGGACTCTGAAGCCTTCTTTTCAAGTTCTGGAGTCAGAACTTCAACACCCGCGCTCATTGCTTCGGATGCTGCGATAACGTGTGGAAGGAAAAGAGTACCGGATTCGAACTGATCTCCGACCTCGTTCATTGCAGCGGTAAATCCTTCTTCAATAAGCTCAGCTGGATCTATACCGGCTTCAATTGCTTCCTTTGCCACTTCAGCTGCTGTATCTCCGTCAAAATCAAGAATTGCAGCTTTTCCTTTTTGAATAATTTCCTCTTTTGTTGCCATTAATAAACATCTCCTCAAATAATTTAGTTTCCTGCTACCTGTCTGTCAGCTTTGTCAACGATTGCCTTCATGTCCTTGAGTATATCAGCATCAATTGGTGTAACAACGTGGTTCTTCATGACATCTTCAACTTTCTCGTGTGCCGCTGTTGCGATATCCTTTGAACCTGCATTTCTCCAGTCACCAAGCATAAGCCTGTTGATAAGCTGCGGATTGGATGGAAGGTCAATGTATTTTCTGGTCTGCTTGTGAGCAAGGAAGTTCTTACCAATGCCTACTTCCTGAATTGCCTGCACACCAAGTGACTCTTCATTAACTGGAATTCCTTCCATTACCTTCTTTGTCATTGCTATCATATCATTGTCAAATACAAGCTGTTCCATTGAAAATGTCATACCAAGTTCAAGCATACCTGCACCGTAAAGGGTGTTTGCACCGGCAAGAGCTGGTAGAAGAGTGGTCATTGTCTTCTCATGGCCAGCCTGGCCGTCAGGTATCTTGGCGTCTGCCTATGAACCTGCAACAAAAGTTGGCAGACCATAGTACTGACCCAGCTTTGCAACTGCTGCACTGATCATTCCAAGTTCTGGTGAACCAACTGGTGCTGTACCTCTCTTCAGGTCAAAGGTTGTTGTTGAGCTACCATACATAACAGGTGCTCCTGGTACAGTCAACTGTGCAAGTACAATACCGGAAAGAACCTCTGCATTATGGGTTACCAGTGTTCCTGCAAGATGTACAGGGGATGATCCTCCTGCCATTGCCATACTCAGAACATTGACCGGGATTGAGTTACGTGCACCTTTCATGATGACCTGACAGGCATTTTCTCCAAGCTCCAGTGGACTTGTTGGGCACAGAAGCATTGAGAAGATTGGTTTCTTTCTGGCTTCCTCTTCATCTCCACCATAGTATGCCTTTGCAATGTCAAAGTAGTATTCCACGTTCTCTCCAACAGGGTCAATGTGGTGGAAGTGCTTTGATGTGTTCACCAGTGGAGTGAATGTCTCATGCACATCCTGTGCACCTTTTCCTGCCCAGTCACGAGCAGATACTGCAAGTGAATAGTAGTTAATGTTTTCTGCCCAATCACAAAGTTTTGCAGTGTTTGCAACATCTTCTTCTGTAGAGTCAACAGTTTCAAACTTACCTGGTCCAAGATAGTTACACATCTGGACACCGGTACCAAAACAGGTCCAGTGAACTTTTCCTTTGTGCTCTTTTACGACGTTATTCTTCTTTTCACGGCCCCATAGAGTGAATTTTGATGGAGCAAGCTGAAGTGCTCTGTTTACAAGATACTCTGGAATCTTTACTACGTGTGTTTTGTCGTCAACAATACATCCGTTTTCTTTGAAAACCTGTCTAGCTTCTGGATTTTCAACTTCAATTCCAGGGTTCTGGAGTACTTCCATACTTGCATAATGGATTGTTCGAAGCTCATCCTGTGTAAAGAATTCCAGACGAACTCCTTCTAAAATGTCCCTACCTGGGTAGAAATTTTCTGCCATATTATTTAACCTCCTTACTAATATCCTTGCTCGAATATATTGCGGTGCATTCTAAAAATACTGCATTCATGTTTACAGCTTTCATTTTTGCCCGCCATGGATGCCGCACCGATTAGGCAGCAGCCATGTTTGGAATAATGATCTGTGGATCTCGCCGGTATAATTTGTATACTCATCGACATCCACAAATATTGTCCAATTATCATAGTCTCTCAAATATAGATATATATAATTATCGATTAACTTCTATAATTTATTTACTTTTTCCTAAATGATATTTCACAATCAGCAATCATATATTACTTCCATAGGTCACGGTTTGATACATAAGATCGAATAGTCAAATCAGCAAAAACTATAAATACCTTTACCAAAAAATGCCGTTTGGTAAAACATACTTAACCCTTCAAGTCAATTTATTTTATGAAATAGCAAATAAAAT
>SKZM01000072.1 GCA_007127385.1 Methanosalsum sp. | reverse complement strand
TATAAAGATAGTTATAAAAACAAAGATTATGCTCTGGCTTAAAAGAAAAATGTGGAGAATAATAAAAAAATAATCCACCATTTTTTATAAAATTTTGATCAAGGGGGCTAAATAATTGGTACTTAAATGGATTAAGAAAATTATAAAGATATCTATAAAAGCAAAGATAATTCTATGGCTTAAAAGAAAAATGTGGAAAGTAATAAAAAAATAAGGAGATATAAATCCTTATTCTCCAAGCCATTCACTTACTTTTTCTGGATTGTTCTCGATCCACTTTGCAGCAGCATCTTCAGGAGACATTCCTTCTTCCATATCCATCATCACTGATTCTACATCATCTAATGTCCAGTAGAACCTTGAGATTATGTCATAGAGTTCTGGTTTGTCTTCCTGTAGTCCTTCACGTGCAAGGGTTGCAACATGTTCTTCTCCACCATAGACCAGTTCCGGATCCTCAAGGTATTTCAGTTCCCATCGTTCAAATTTCCAGTGAGGGCTCCAGCCGGTAACAACAACCCATTCATCATTGGTTATTGCAGATCTTATTTCTGCAGTCATAGCTGCTCCACTACTTGCCACAAGTTCATATTCAAGATCATAGACCTCAATTGCATTCTCGGTAGCGGTCATAATACCTGCACCTGGTTCAATACCTACAATCCTTCCATCAAACTCATCGACTACATCATTCATCTCTTCAATTGAATCAATGGTAACATATTCAGGTACCACAAGACCAATCCTGGCGCCTTCAAGATTTACTGCTACCTCTTCAAAGTCATCACCAAATCGATCTATGTAGTGACCATGGGTATGTGGAAGCCATGCTGAAGTAGTAAAGTCAAACCGACCATCAGCAAGACCACGGTATAGTGCACCTGGTTCTATGGAGATAATTTCAACTTCGTACCCGGCTTCCTCCAGTACCTGCTTCATCACATTGGTACTTGCAATCTCTCCGGACCATGGAAGATAGCCAATTGTTGTCTGATAGGGATCATCATCCACAGCATCAAGACAACCTGTCCCTATAACAATACCTGTTACGGCTATGATCATTAACAATGCTATTTTTATTCTATTCAAAATTATACAACTCCTGTCCAATATATTTATTCATATATAATTAATAAATCATTAAATATTAAATTACCTGAGACTTTATGACCATTCTATCACAAATATAAAAACTTAGACTTAGATCATCAGGCACTTATCTGCCACTATCTAAAAGGTCTCTACATTACGATCTAATCAAAAAAAGTCAAAAAAAATAAGGGTAAAAAACCCTTATGCACCTATCCATTCATTTACTTTTTCCGGATTCTCTTCAACCCACTTTGCAGCAGCGTCTTCAGGAGACATTCCCTCTTCAATATCCATCATAACAGACTGGATATCTTCCTGGGTCCAGTAGAACCTTGAGATTATATCATAGAGTTCTGGTTTGTCTTCCTGTAGTCCTTCACGTGCAAGGGTTGCAACATATTCTTCCTCACCATAGACCAGTTCCGGGTCCTCAAGGTATTTCAGATCCCATCGGTCAAATTTCCAGTGAGGGCTCCAGCCAGTAACAACAATCCATTCCTCATTGGCTATTGCGGTCCTGAGCTCTGCAGCCATACCTGCACTGCTGCTTGCCACAAGTTCATATTCAAGATCATAGACCTCAATTGCATCCTCGGTTGCGCTCATAATACCTGCACCGGGTTCAATACCTACAATCCTTCCATCGAACTCATCGACTGCATCATTCATATCTTCAATTGAATCAATGGTAACATATTGAGGTACCACAAGACCGATCATGCATCCTTCAAGATTGGTTGAAACCTCTACAAAATCATCACCATACTGGTCCATGTAGTGACCATGGGTATGTGGAAGCCATGATGATGTGGTAAAGTCAAACTGGCCCCGTGCAAGTCCCTGATAAAGGGGTCCTGCATCCACAGCTATGATCTCTACATCATAACCTGCCTGTTCAAGTACCTGCTTCATTACATTTGTACTTGCAACTTCTCCATCCCATGTAACATATCCAATCGTAGCTGTCATCTCATCATCCCCAACATCAAGGCATCCAAGGCCTACAATGCTAAGAATCAAAACAGCACTTACCATTAATATTTTCATATTTACGTTCATTTTATCACAACTAATTCGTTTTATTAAAGAATATATTTTCATATATATATTTTAGTGATTTACAATTTATTTTCATCCTTATAAATCTTGGGATTTTTAACTGTCAGACAAAAATTAAAAATGACAGATATTCACCTTTTTGGGGTGAGACTCTGCGTCAATCTGTCAAGTACCATTGCAATTATCACAATACCAAGACCAGCTTCAAACCCAGAACCGATATCTATCCTCTGTATGGCTGCCAGTACCTGATATCCAAGACCCGGAGCTCCGATCATGGCAGCGATGACTACCATCGAGAGTGAAAGCATGATACACTGATTGACCCCAGCCATTATGGATGGCATTGCTGAAGGAATTTCAATCTTCATCAGTTTCTGCATTGGAGTAGAACCAAATGCGTCCCCAACCTCTTTCAGTTCTTTGGGCACATGCTGTATCCCGAGTATTGTAAGCCTGATAGGTGGAGGCATTGCAAACACAATGGTTGCCACAAGACCCGGAACATTACCAAGTCCAAAGAAAATCACGGCTGGTATCAGATATACAAATGAAGGCATTGTCTGCATAAAGTCAAGTATCGGCCTTATTATATACAGCAGTGTCTCGTTCTTAGCAGCAATAATACCTATCGGGATAGCTATTACCAGTGCTACCAGTGCAGCTGCAAGTACAAGTGAAAGTGTCTGCATCGATATGGCCCACAGTCTCATACTCTCAAGCAGAACAAGTGCAAATGCAACACCTATTGCCAGTTTGGCATCACGCCTGCCAATAAAGTATGCAATGGCTGTAACGATGAGTATGAAAACAACAGGCGGGAATAGGAAAAGAACATCCCTTATCCCGCTGATCAGTATGTTCATGATTGCAGTGAAAAGATCAAGGAGAAAACCAAGGTTCTGCTCGATCCATTCAACTATAACTTCAACTCCGTCTCCTAAAGGAATATGTGGAATTTCAAATACCATATTCAGTCCTCCATTGCAAGTGCACCAAGAACACTTCCTCTAACTACCACGCCGATAAGTTTGTCCTTTTCATCAACCACAGCAAGAGGAGAATGCGATTCAATAATAGGGATCAGTTCATTCAATGGAGTATCGGGAGCGGTTTTATGCACATCTTCACTCATGACATTCTCTATCTTCTTATTCTCCTTTATACCATCTATTGCCTTATCGATTGTAACAAAACCTTTCAGTATCTTATTACGGTCCACAACATATATTGAAGATATTCCGTGTTTTTTCATCAGCTGAACTGCAACCTTCAGACTTGAATTGATTGAAATTACAGGATCAGGACGTTTCATTACAGCTTCTGCCAGAAGTACTTTGGATCTGTCAACTCCGGCAACGAACTTGGCTACATAATCATCTGCAGGATTTGTGAGTATTTCCTCTGCAGTACCGATCTGTACAGCTTTACCTTCATTCATTAGAAGGATCCTGTCACCCAACTTGAGTGCTTCATCAAGGTCGTGTGACACAAAAACGATAGTCTTTTGCATCCGATCCTGAAGTGCCAGAAGCTCATCCTGCATCTCGCTTCTTATAAGTGGATCAAGAGCACTGAAGGCCTCGTCCATGAGCAGAATATCAGGGTCCGTTGCAAGGGCTCTTGCAAGACCAACTCTCTGCTGCATTCCTCCACTAAGCTGTGAAATGTCACTGTCCTCATGTCCTTTGAGCCCAACATTTTCAATAGCTTCAAGAGCCTTTTCATATCTCTGCTCTTTCTCTATACCTCTAACTTCCAGACCATAGGCCACATTATCAATGACACTTCTGTGGGGAAGAAGACCAAAGTTCTGGAAGACCATACCCAGTTTATTCCTTCTAAGCTTCCGAAGATTCTCCGGCTTCATTTTTATAACGTCATCGCCATCAATCCGGATTTCACCGGTGGTGGGTTCTATAAGACGGTTTATGCACCTGAGAAGGGTAGACTTCCCGGAACCTGAAAGACCCATGATTACAAAGATCTCGCCACTTCTGATCTCAAAGTTGAGCTTATAGAGACCAACATTGTGACCGGTCCTTTCCAGGATCTCAGCTTTGGATAAGCCTTCATCCAGCAATTTCAAAACTTTTTTCGGGTTTTTTCCAAATACTTTGGATACATCCCTTATTTCAATTTTAGTTTTTTCCTCCACAATTAGAACTCCAGTGAGTACAAAAATAATATTAGATATTTTTACTAATTATACATGTTAATTAACGATTAACCATATATAATTAATCCGATGGATATAAAATGGCATATAAAAATTTATATGATTGGGGGTCAGGGTTGAGGGTCATATCCTGCAGAAGTTATTGAAGCTCTTATTTTTTCAGGATCTGTACGGGAATCATCATATTCAACTGATACAGTGCCTTCATCAATATCCACGAACACGCCGTCTACACCTTCTGTTGACATCAGCGCTTTTTCAACTGCCGTTTTGCAGTGCTGACACGTCATTCCCCTGACATTTATTACAATATTTTCCATATAATTCCTCCAGATACTGGCATTAGACCGATCTTACCAGTGAATCAAACTACTGAACAGAGCACTGTCATTGATCGCCTCTTATCTTCCTGATAGTATCAGCTATTTTCCTTGCAGTCACAGTCTTTGGTTCAGTATTATCCACCAGTACTCTGCCACTCATCTCCCACCAGGATTTCGGATACCTCTTATCAGCCTCAACCTCGGGACCAAGATCAAGTTTTGCTGCAGCGGTTTCAATTTCGGTTAGCTGAGGATCCTTTATAGATTTCTTTTTGGAAATTATGCGGCCTTTGCTTCTTGATTTAGACTTATCTATATATGAAGGCCATATTACCAGTTTACCTTTGTCTTTCATCAGCATAGTATAATAGATAGAATTCATCGAATTTAAATCTAGGGTGAACCCATACCTTCTTAATTGAGAATATACATCAATGAAATATCATGGACGAGAAAAGAGATACAATATCAGATCAGATTACCGTTGACCCTGAGATCAAATCTTATATTCTGCAAAAGAAAAAGGACTATCGAGTCTGTACTACATGCTCAGGACCTCTTGTACTTCCTGTTGAAATCAAGCCACAAAAACCCAGTGATATTATAATAGACCTGGGAGACCAGAAATTATATGTCTCAAGAGTACAGGCACAAAGAGTGCGAAATATTGACATTTCCATGATGTGCAGCTGTACTTTTCAAGAATAGAATCCTTAAGTATTGTGATTGATCATTCGATCATCTGCTCGTTGATCCTTCTAAAAACATCGGTGATCAATCTCTGAACCTCAATGTCATGAGATACGGGCACCTCATTTCCTTCTGTCTCCATGAGTTTTTCAAGATCGGACACAATAGTATGTATAAGAGATATCATCTCTTCCTTTGATATGAGTCCTGCATAATAGGCATAGAAGAAAGTAGTTCCGCTCCGCCTTACTTTTTTCTTGAAAGCTGAAAGTGAATTGGATACTTCATGCCTTGAGTAGGGTTCAGTGACAAAAGGGACGAGGTCCGGCAGATTCTCACCGATCCAGGTCATCTGGGAATGATTGGATATATCCCGAAAATCAGAGCACAGATGGGCTATCATCCATTCCCGGGCAGTAAGATGGGTAGTCTGTTTCAAAAAACGGGTGACATCCCCGTAATCCTTCCCGTCCATTTTCCTGAATTTCTGATAACGGTTTGTTTTTTCTATTTCCACAATCTCACCCATGAAAACCAGAACTGCATTTACCACAATGGAATAAGACAATGTATTGCAACCATTGTAATATTTTGATGTATGCCTTGTACCTATATAATATTTACTGCAAACATGCTATCTGACCAAACTTTTAACCTGAATCATTGCAGACTCGAATTAATATTTTTTGCCATACAAAAAGAAAACTAGCGCCTATCAGTGAATTCGAAAAGTTTATGAAGGATTCAATGTATTCAAATACCGTTGACATTAGTCTATATCATATTTGTCGATGTAGAATAATCAATAGCTATAGCGTGCTCAGCATAGCACATCAATTACTTAATTGAATTAAAATATAAATACAAAGGAGGAAAATGAATGGAACCACTCATAGGTATGGGTGTATTAGCATTAATGGGTGCTGCTGCTGCGATTGCCGGCATGTCAGAAGATTTGGAATCTGATGTCGGATCACAGAGTAATCCCAACTCACAGGTACAGCTTGCACCCCAGATGATGTATCCACATAGAATATTCAATAAAGCAATTTCCGGAGAACCACCATCAAATGCACTGATGTGTGCAATAGGTGGTACAACGGCTGCAATTTTAATGGATTCAATGGGAATGTCCGTTTTATTCTCAGTTGCTATTGGTGCACTTGTCGCAGCTCTTGCACATGGATCATATTCGACTATGTCTTTCTTTGGAAGACCGGCAAGTCAGAAACGTTTTAAGCAGCCAATATATCTGGATGTCCTGAGATCCCACATAGTAGCCATAATGGCATTCGCGTTTGTCACAACGTTTTCAATTGTAATTATTTCATATCTCATGATCACTGCTCTGGGTCATCCGTTCCCACTGGCATTGCTCGCATTTATATGGGGTATTGCAGTTGGTGCGATCGGTTCATCTACTGGTGACGTCCACTACGGAGCCGAAAGACAGTTCCAGAACACTGAATTTGGCGCAGGCCTGAATGCTGCACAGTCGGGTAACATTGTAAGAAAAGGTGAAGCCGGATTGCGTAATGGAATTGATAATTTATGGTTCTGCTCCAGGTTCGGAGGACCTGCCACCGGAATTGCTTTTGCAATGACGGTATTTTTGAGCGGATGGATTACACTGGTCTTTGATCCTTCCATAAGCCTGACGATCGGATGGTTATCAGTAATTGCAGGACTTATTATTGTACTGATATTGATCATATTTAACAGAAAACTGGAAGTATCTGCAAGAAATACCTACGGGCCTTACAAATCAGATAAAGAAGAGGTGGCAGCATGATAGATTTTGCAGCAATCATAGCTGAGAATATATTATATCTACTGCTGATCATAGTTGGTGGATTGCTTGTCGCAATAGGAGTTCATTTTGTACCTGTTGGAGGAGCACCTGCTGCTATGGCACAGTCTACCGGTGTAGGTACCGGAACTGTTCAGCTGGCAGCTGGAGCAGGACTTACCGGACTGGTTGCAGCCGGAGCTGTAATGCAGGTCACGGACAATCTACTCCTAGTCATTGCTTCAGGTATGGTAGGAGCGATGATAATGATCTCAAGCACAATGCTTCTAGGCAATATGATTTACATATACGGTGTTGGAGTACCTCCTGCATCAGCCAAGATTAAATATGACCCCATAACAAGAGACAGACAGGACCTGTACATCTCACAGGGTACTGAGGGACACGGTGTTCCAACATCATGCTTTATCAGTGGTGTCATTGGCGGAGGACTTGGTGGACTCGGTGGTGCAATGGTATACTTTGCCCTGCTAAGTGTCACAAACGGAACCTCAGCTCTCAACGTCATTGGACTTGCAAGTATCTTTTCAGTTGCAATATTCTTCATTAATGCAGTAATTGCTTCCTACAATATAGGTGGTACCACTGAAGGATTCCATGATCCCAAGTTCAAAAGATTGCCAAAGGCTGTGGTCTCTTCGATAATTGTAACTTTTATTAGCGGAATATTAAGTCTGATAACTATAGGAGGTCTTTAAATGGCAGCCGGAGGAACTCCAAAGAAAGCAGGCAGTGCAATACCCCCTAAGAAAATAATGGTATTTGGAATACTTGGAAGCCTTATAGGAATCTATGCTGGACATTTCCTCACAATCATGTTTGGCCCTGTATTCTCATTCCTTGGCGTCCTTGGTGCAATATGTGCCATCGTCTGGGGTGCTGATACTGTAAGAAGAGTATGCAGCTATGGAATTGGTACCGGTGTTCCATCAATTGGAATGCTTGCAATTGGTATGGGTATTGTGGCAGCACTGTTTGGTCTTGAGATCGGAGGTATTGCAGGGCCTGTTGTGGCACTGGTAATTGCAACGATCATTGGTCTGATCATCGGACTGCTTGGTAACAGGATAATGAAAATGGGAGTACCGATCATGGAAACTGCAACCGCAGAGATTGCTGCTGCAGGTACACTGACAATTGTAGGCGTCAGTACTTCCATGGCAGGATCATTTGAAATCTACAACATCGTTTCACATGTGGTTGCTAATGGGTTTATTGCCCTGGTATTCATAATAGGTGCGATTGCAATACTGCATCCATTTAACTCAAACCTTGGTCCCGATGAAAAGCAGGACCGCACATTGGCAGTCGCATTTGTTGATGGTTCCATTGTCATGATCGTAACAGGAATAGTGGTTGCCGGAGTAAGTATAGCATCCGCAGTTCCGACACTGGTTATAGGACTGTTGATATGGATCATTGCATTTACTAAATATTACAGTCTGGTCAAGCGTGATGCATATAAAGTCGTTGGAACAGGCTTATTGCCAACAGAGGAGGAATTAAGTTGAGCATGGTACATATAGCACCGGAAGCACACCTTGTGCTGGACCCGGAAACCTCTCTATTAGCAGAGGAAAGAGAAGATGTGATCAGTTACTCCATGGATCCGCTTTTGACACAGGTAGACAAGCTGGACCATATTGCTGATGATCTGATCAATTCATTGACTCCCGATAAACCCCTGCTGTCCTCATTCCCGAACAGGGACAGAGCTTCCTATTCAGCGGGTATTATAACAGGTGCTTTCTACGGAATACTTGCAGGTCTTGTATTTTCAGGACTGCTTGCATTCATAATATACATAATGACCCTTATGGGAGGGGTGATCTGATATGGCAGAGAAAAGAGAACCTGCACCAGAATGGCCGATTCTAAAAGGAGAATATGATGTAGGAGATGTGAAGAACTGCGTTGCAGTAATATCACTTGGTTCACACCTGCCTGCAGAACCCCAGCTGGAAGCCGGTGCAGCTATAACAGGTCCCTGTAAAACAGAGAACCTGGGACTGGAAAAGGTAGTTGCACATATAATATCCAACCCGAACATACGTTATCTTCTGATAACAGGATCTGAAGTAAAAGGTCACATTACAGGAGACGCATTCCTCAAAATTCATCAAAACGGTGTAAAGGAGAACAGGATTGTTGGTGCAGTAGGGGCAATCCCTTATGTGGAGAACCTGACACCTGAAGCCATTGAGAGGTTCCAGCAGCAGATTGAGTGTGTGGATCTGATAGGTACAGAGAATATGTCAGAGATCACCTCTAAGATCAAAGAACTTGCTTCCAGAGACCCTGATGCATTTGATGCAGATCCAATGATCCTTAAAGTAGGAGAAGAAGGTGCGGAAGAAGAAGCAGCTACCGGTATTAAACCAATGGCTGCAGAGGTTGCAGCCATCCAGGCAAGAATACGGGACATCGATAGAGAAATGATTCAGGCCGGTGTAATGAACAAATTCCATTCAGGAGTTCATGCAGGTAAGATCGAAGGCA
Source organism: Methanosalsum sp. (assembly GCA_007127385.1). Classification (GTDB taxonomy): domain Archaea; phylum Halobacteriota; class Methanosarcinia; order Methanosarcinales; family Methanosarcinaceae; genus Methanosalsum. Next base: position 826 of record SKZM01000072.1, on the reverse strand, counting down.
TGATGATGGGGCTGGTAATTTCATTGACAATACTTGGCCTTTTGTTATTCGGGAGGTGATTTTGCATGAGCGAAGATGTGCAGGGACATGGTGTCCCTACAATAGTTAACCCCCAGATGGGTATTGTTGAATCTACTGTCAAGAGCATAGAATACCGTGCACAGTTGATAGCCCGTAACCAGAAACTGGATTCGGGTGTAGGTGCTGCAAGCATGGTAGGTTTTTCAATTGGATTTGTTCTTGCATTGTTGTTTGTAATCATAATTCCAGTGATTATATGGCAGGTGTTATAATATGAGTGATGAAAAGAACACGATTCCAATTGCAGTAGTGGATACTGATGATTACGAGCAAGTTATGAAAAAGCTTAACCGTATCGATGAAAAGGTTGAGTTCTTCAACAGTGAAGTAGCACAGCATATAGGCAAAAAAATGGGAAGAGATATAGGAATACTGTATGGAGCAGTAATTGGAATAATAATATTCCTTCTATATATCTCACTGTCATCGATAATTTATTAACCGAGGTGTTTAAATGTTTAAATTTGACAAGAAACAGGAAGTATATGAAGTCGGAGGGATTAATTTTGGCGGTCAACCAGGTCAGTATCCTACAGTCCTGGTAGGCACAATGTTCTATGCCAGACATAAGATTGTCTCTGACGAAGACAAAGGTGTTTTTGACAGGGAGGCTGCTGAAACCCTCTGGAAATCCCAGGAAGAGATGGGAGATGTAACCGGAAATCCATACGTCAACCAGATCGTGGGAGAAACAACCGAAGCAATGAAGAATTACATTGACTGGTTTGTTGAAATCGATGATAGC
>SKZM01000095.1 GCA_007127385.1 Methanosalsum sp. | reverse complement strand
TCCTTTCTGAGACCATGATTTCAGTCTTCTCCATGCAGTTACAGGTGATCCATAGCATTCAGGCATATCTGACCATCTACAACCGGTAATCAGGACAAAGAGAATACCATTGATGACCTTATGATCATCTGTTCTCTTTCATCCAGTTATTGGTTGTGGAGATAAGAAAGAGATGAGGCAATCAAACTGGGAGCTGAATTAATTGATAATGGTAGTATTGTTGCCTTAAAAGGATATGGAGGGTTTCATTTTGTATGTGATGCTTCACAGGACAGACCAGTTGCAAAACTTAGAAAAGCTTCTATGCGTCCTGATAAACCCTTTGCAGTTATGGTAAAGGACATTGATACTGTTTTCTCGGTTTCAAATGCAAATTCTAAAGAAATTGCTTTTTTGTGTGACAGAAAAAGACCTATAGTGGTAGTTGATAAGAAAAACGAATTTCCATTATCTGATCTGATATCACCGGGATTGCACAATATAGGACTCATGTTGCCATATTCAGCAGTGCATCACCTCCTCCTCAAGAATACTAAAACTTCAGCCTTTGTAATAACATCTGCAAATTTATCAGGTCATCCAATGATTACTGAAAACAACGATGCATTGACTCATCTAAAAGAGATAGCTGACTGTTTTCTGTTATATAATTACAGTATTGTCAACAGAATCGATGATTCTGTAATACGGTTTGTAAACTCAGCACCAACTTTTATACGCAGATCAAGAGGATTTGTACCGGAACCTGTGGAACTTCCTTTTTTGCTGGAACCTTCCATAGGGGTGGGTGCAGAATCAGATAATACAATAGCCCTTGTTAAGGAAAACAGAGCTTATCTTTCCCAGTATATTGGAAATATGAGACATCTTCAGACCAATGAGTATCATGAACATGTCATCTCAAAGCTGGAAGAATTAACTAAAATAAAACCCCTGTACTGGGGCCATGATCTTAATCCGGGATTTGTTTCTACTCAGATAGCTCTTGAAAAAAGTAGAGGTCAGGGAAAATCTGTACAGCACCATCATGCACATATTGTCTCACTTATGGCAGACAACTACCTGGAGTCAGATTCTAAAATTATAGGGATTGCTCTGGATGGCTCTGGATACGGGGATAACGGAACTGTCTGGGGTGGAGAAATATTAGAATCGACTTATTACGATTATAATAGGGTTGCACATCTTATGGAACAACCAATGCCTGGAGGAGACCTTGCTGTATACTATCCATCTCGAATGCTGCTTGGTATCCTGCATGATATGCTGGAAGAAAGTGAGCTGAAAAACATTCCCATCCATCTAAAATATGGTCAAAAAGAGCACAGTGTTGTATTGAACCAGTTAAAAAAAGGTATAAATGTAGCCTATACAAGCAGTGCAGGGAGAGTTCTGGATGCTGCATCTGCTCTTCTTGGAATCTGTCACTTTCGCAGCTATCAGGGTGAACCTGCCATGAAACTTGAATCCGCTGCAAGACAGAGCAGAAGACACATCGAATTTCCGTCTGTACATAAAGATGGGATACTTGATACATCTTACTTACTTTATCATCTCTACTGTATGTCTGATAGATATTCTGTTAATGATCTGGCCTATGCAGTTGAAGATGCGCTTGCATGTGGCATTGCAGAACTTGCCATATCGTCTGCAAAAAAAAGCAGAACTGACATTATTGGACTAAGTGGCGGCGTTGCATACAACGAACATATAGTAAACAGAATTGCTGAGACTGTAAAGGACTCAGGATTTAATTTATTTCTGCACAGAAACGTTCCTTGCGGCGACGGAGGAATTTCCTTGGGACAGGCTGTTGTTGCAGGGATTGGAGCAAAGAAATAATTTATCCAAAAACAGTTCTTTTCATCTTTAAGCTTAAAAAATGAAAAATGGGCAATATAATTAATTGCCCATCAATCCTCAATATTTCTCTCTCTTCATGTAGAAAAGGATGAAAAGCCCAACAAACATAACAGTAATTATACCTGTAGCTGTTGGAACATCAACACTTGTTCCACCTCTGTATCCAAAGTAATGAGCAGGATCATCATCCATGACCATGATCGGATTCTCATACCATGCGGTTACTGTGGCAGTATTCATCTGAGATTTGGCAGATGCCTGCCCCATCACAGTACATACTACTGACTCACCCGCTTCAAGCTCATCAATTTCACAGATAAAGCCCAGTTTGTCATCAACCACTGTTATATTATTTAATTTGACATTTCCTGTATTGGTTACATTAAATGTCCATTCAATTTTATTTCCAAGATGAATTACCGGTCCAATAGGTTCATCTGCATCTTCTCCATTGACATACTTTTTAATGTTAATAGATGCATTAAACCCAAAGTAGTGACTGAGATCTTCATCAGTTACATTGATACCATTGTATTCTCCGGTTACAGTACCAATATTGGCGTACTGACCTTCAATAGCAGTACCGTTAGCATAAACTACAGTACTTTCACCAATTCCAAGATCACCAATCACAGATATCAAACCAAGCATATCATCAGTAACTGTAACGTTGGTTAGATTTACATTACCGGTATTGGTAACGTTATAGGTCCAGGTTACATTTTCACCAACATTAATGAAAGGTCCAGTAGGCTCATCGGCATCGATTCCATTAGTGAACTTCTCAATGTTAATGGAAGGTTCTGCAGGAATCACTCCTAAGTAATGACTGAGATCTTCATCAGTTACATTGATACCATTATATTC
>SKZM01000022.1 GCA_007127385.1 Methanosalsum sp. | reverse complement strand
TTAATCATCTTAGCTTATGCTGATAAAGGTTTAAATCTGCAATAAATCTTTTTTTGCTGAAGATAGGCTCTGGCCCTATGCTGGAATACGCTCTGAATTCAGAAAAGAAAATTAAATTATTCAAATTTATATCTGCTTATCTATTTTTCTTAAAAATAACCTTAAACTATCATTCCATGAGCAGTGTTTTTTTATTCTAAAAATAAGCTATAGTACAGTATTAATAACTGTTGAAATGATATTTCTACAATTCATTGCAAAACTGGATAAAAAATTATTGAGAATACTGCAATTCAGCTCTGGATTGGGGATATACTTTGGTATTCGAAACATTTATTGAGGCTACACAATGATTTGCCATAACTGTATTCCTGAAGTTTTTATATGAATCATGAATTATCTTTCGGTTTCCGTCGATTTCCAGAACATTCAATCCGAACAGATCGGCAAACTCTTCAACTTTATCATGATAGTTCTTTATATGTGGAGACCTGTTGTTAATCTTTACCACATTTTCATAGCCCATTGTATCTAATACAAATTTTGCGGTTTCAATATGATCGGTATGTTCTATAAATCCACTGTACTTAAACATCTTTTTCCAGTTGTTGATCCACATTGGTGTCATTACAAGTGTATTTTTTCGATTAAAGCTTGAGATCATTTTTAGAAAAGATTTTCTTCCTCCTACAACTGCACCAATACAATCATCGACTATCTTCCCATCGCTATCTTTCAAAATTGAAACCGGGCATGATGGGCTATTTAGATCGTTTTCTATCTGTTTTAGTACGTTTCCACATAATCCATAAAACAAAAGGATTCCATTAGAATATTGTGCAATATTTTTGACGTTAGAATATACATGATCTCTGAGAGAACCTGGATTCCCGTGTAAAGAAATGCTGAGCATGTTGATGGTAATTATATAGCTAAGAGCAGTATCTTTTATAAGGGATGGTACTTTCTCAAAAGGTACAATCTGATATGATATCCCAATATCATCTAATTTTCCTGCTATACCATTGCATTCACTATTCTTAATGATGATCACGTCATCAATTTTTGGATCGCTGTATATGATTTCAACAATTTCATCCTCAAACATTTGACAGCCAGTTATATTTATTACCGTCATTATGTCCCTCCGGTTCGAGTTCTATAGATCAATAATGTTAACACTGATTACGTCATCGATATTATCAACAATAGTACTTTTTTTAATGTTTTTAATTAAATAAGCATCATTGATTATATCAAAGCCATGAATAATAATTGCTTTATTGATTGTTACATATAAGTGTATGCTTAACACGGTTAACCAAAAAAAGAATCTAGCAGTGCAATGCATATTTTTTAGTTAATTAAAACAAAAATTATGCTTAGTTATAAAAAATATAATGAATAGGCATCTGGTACATTTATATGTGTCCAGATTGCCAGAATTGTGGTCTGATCCTCAAATTGTCAAATTGCATTAGATTTATAATATTGTGGCACCCTTTTGTAGTATATTCAAACCAGTTTTCTGAATCTGGGAAATGAATGGTGGACATAAATATGATTAATGATCACTGGAGAGACCTTCCGGCGGGTCCGGATGTTCCGGAAATTGTATATGCTGTAGTAGAAATTCCAATGGGAAGCAGGAATAAAATAGAGTATTCAAAAGAGTATGGCACATATATACTCAATAGAGTTCTCTACAGTCCAATGCACTATCCAGGAGAATATGGATTTATTCCTCGGACAATGTATGATGATGGTGATCCCATGGACATAATTGTACTGATGGATGAGAGGACATTTACTGGCTGTGTTATAGAAGCACGACCTGTAGGACTGTTGATGATGACGGATTCAAATGAAAAAGATGATAAAATCCTGGCAGTACCTGCCAAGAATCACCGCTACAACCATATACGAGAACTATCCGATGTACCGGAACCCATACTAAATGAGATCCAGCACTTTTTCAGGAGATATAAGGACCTTGAGATCGGAAAACACGTTTCTGTGAAAGGATGGGATACAAAGGATGCAGCGATTGAGGCAATTGATCACTCTGTGCAACTCTATAACGAAAAGTTTAGCGATACAATAACTGCAAATGCTCTTGAACCTAAAGAATAATTTATTACTCTGGATTCCAATTAGTATATGGTGACAATTATGGAAAATAATAAAAATAGCCTCAGGATTCCAGGAAAAATATGGATTCCATTAATTGCAATTGCAATGATTTCACTTCTGGTCTTATTTGCAGGATGCCTGGACAATGAAATGAACGATATAATACCGGATGAGGAGTTATCTCCTGAAGCGGTCATTGATCTACCAGAGTCAAGTTTTGATCAATATGAAGATGTAGAGTTTGAAATACAGAATACCGGTAATACTCAGTTAACCTTCGGTAGAGTATTTGATATAGATTACTATAACCAGGATAATGAAGAATGGGAATCTGTAGAACTTGATCTTGTATGGCCTATGGATATGATCTTCCTCAATCCCGGGGATAGCTTTACCCAGAGCTTTAATCCTTCAGATAACTTTGTTGATGGGGTAAAAGATGGGGAATATCGGATTAACAAGCAGGTAACATGTGTTGAAACTGATGAGATCCTGGAGTTAGAGAAAAACTTCTGGATTGAGATTTCAGATGAAAATGAATAACTGGATGGCTGATTGATAGAATATTTTAAGTCTATTACCAGATTCTATCTTCAGGGTGTGGGA
>SKZM01000124.1 GCA_007127385.1 Methanosalsum sp. | reverse complement strand
TAAGCAGACTTAATGCCGGAGCAAATGTTGTAACCTCGATCATTCCCTCAGATTCAACTCTTGAAGGTGTTGTGAACTATGACAGAGATTTTGAAATAAGAAAAAGAGACGCAGGAAGTGTCATTAAAAAAATAAGGGAAATGGGAATGGTTCCTGCAGAACAATCTGATTTTAATAAAATTTTAGGGCTTTAGCATGAAAACAATTTGTCTTATTGGCGGCAAATTGCAGGGATTTGAAGTGACCTATCTTGCAAAAAAAGCCGGTTACAGAACTGTTTTAATTGATAGAGATAAAGATGCCCTGATCAAGAATTTTGTTGATGAATTTTACTGTTTTGATATAATTGAGAACTATGAAAAGTTAATTGATATTTCAAAATGTGCAGATGCGATCATACCTTTAAATGAAAATCTTTCTACAATTAATTTTCTAAAATCTAAGAAACATGAACTTTCATGTCCATTACTTTTTGATTTCAATGCATTTTACCTGAGCAGAGATAAAAAAAGGTCCAAGGAATTTTTTAGAAAAGTCGGAATACCCACACCTCTAGATAAACCCCTTGACCCACCCTTCTTTGTAAAACCTGCCTGTGAAAGTAGCAGTATTGGAACAGCTATAATATACGATATTCGTGAACTGGATCGTTTAGGCAATGATATGATTATTGAAGAATATGTTCCAGGAGAGGTCATATCCCTTGAAGTTATAGGTGATGGACTTAATTTTGCAGTTGGTCGGGAAACAAAAGTTCATATAGACAGTACTAATGACTGTAATATGATAACCCCCTATAAGAATCATCCATATTTCAGGGATATTACATATAACCTTGCAAAGAATCTCCGATTAAAAGGAATAATGGATGTTGAAGCGATTATCAATGAAGATGGACTTAAAATAATTGAAATCGATTCAAGGTTCCCAAGCCAGACACCTATTGTTGTATTCCATTCATCTGGCATCAATCTCCTGGAACTTCTTTTCCAGGCTTTCACAGAAACTGTCACAGAAATAAAACAGGCTCCTGAAACATCATATTGTATATTGGAACATCTAATGGACAAAAGTGGACAGATTGTATCAATAGGAGAGCAGCTATTATCCCATGGAAGCAGTTATAATGAGTGCTATGTGAACAAAGGAATTGAAATATTTGAATGCCGTGGTAAAGAGAAAATGTTTACATTGATAACATGGGGACATGATGTTTCAGAGGCCGAAAATAATAGAAGAGAAGGTATTGAAATAATTGAAAAACGATGCAAATCACTGCAGGAGATGAAAAATGGCACTTCTAACACCTGAAGATCTTGAAAACCTTTTAGATAAGCTTGAATATAATGAAAAAGTTATAAAAAACGTGACTGGTTCCGGTATAAAGCAAATATGTGAAGAGACATATAATACATTCCCAGGTTCTGAGGTCGTAGGAATTGTTCCGGTAACTTCCGGAAATGGGATCATTGATAACTTTACGGCTTCACTTGCTGCGATTGTGAATCATTTTGGACTAAAAGGATTCGTTACAGAGCATACTGACATATCAGGATATCATGAAGCTGTAAGCAGAAGAGCAGATATAGTAATGATGGCAGATGACCATATTTTTATCGCACATAATCTAAAAAACGGAAAGATATCCACTAATCATGAATGTACAGGCATCATTTATTCGGAAATAGCAGCCAGATACCTGCATGCAGATTCAACTGATATACTTGTCATAGGACTTGGAAGGGTTGGGTATGCCGGTGCATCTCATCTTGCAAAAAAAGGATTTAACGTATACGCATGTGATCCGAACTGGGAATTCCTCGAAAAAGCAGTAAAGGAGCTTGGGGTCAAGCCCTATGAAAGAAATAGTGGAAAGAAATTTTCAATGATCATGGAAGCAACGCCATGCAAGGATACAATATCTGAAGGAATGGTTTCGGACAGATGCCTGGTATCCACTCCTGGAATTCCGTGCGGACTTCCGGGAAATATAGGTAAGAAGTATAAGGTAGATATGGTAATGGAGCCTCTTGTCATTGGAGTTGCTTCAATGCTCTACTCTGTATTTGATGAAACCGCAAAATTTAATGGCTTGAGGGAGAATATAAAGTAGTGACAATAAATATTATTGTCTATAGAATATAAATATATTTAAAATAAAATAATTTGTGGGGAAATATAATTATGGCAGACAGAAGACGAAGAAGAAAAAGTTTTTTTGATGATTTCTTTGGTTCCGGATTTGAAGATTTTGAAAATATGATCGAAGAAATGATCGAAAAATTTGGAGTAGACGCAAATGAGCTATCAAGACACCCCTTTGTCTATGGATTTTCACTCACACAAAAACCAGGTGAAGAGCCGGAAATCAGAGAATTTGGGAACGTTCCTTCCTTTAATCATGGAAATACTGATACAGATAGACATAAAGTGCGGATTGATGAACGAAAGCCCTTAATAGACGTACTTGAAACAGATAATGACATACATGTGATCGCTGAGATGCCAGGTATAGAAAAAGAAGATATAAGTCTAAACGCAACAGATTCCTCAGTTGAACTCAAAGCATCACGTGGAGATAGAAAATATTCAGAGTACATAGATCTGCCTGCAAAGATCGATCCTGACACTGCAAAGGCAACTTACAAAAATGGTGTACTTGAAATCATTTTTAAAAAATCAACATCTCAAAAGAGCAAATCTATCAATATAGAATGAAATGGGATTTGATCCCATTCATTTTTAGC
>SKZM01000128.1 GCA_007127385.1 Methanosalsum sp. | reverse complement strand
CTGGTTGCCTCAAAAAACAATGGAGATATACAATATGCAATACAGCCTAGGAATCGATGCCGGCGGAACATACACAGATACCGTAATTATGGAAGATTCAACAGGACATATCCTGGATTCAAACAAAGCACTGACCACGTATCCGGATCTCATAACAGGAATCAAGAACGCAATCGAAGGACTAAATGAAGAATACCTTCAAAAAGTAAAGCTCGTCTCGGTTTCAACCACCCTTGCAACCAACACCATCCTTGAAAATACAGGATATCCTGTCGGACTTATACTGATTGGAGATTATGAAATACCTGATAAATCATCTTTACAGCACTATATTCAGGTAAGTGGCGGGCACACCACCACTGGAGCAGAAATGGATGTACTGGATATTGAGTCAATTAAGGAGTTCGCGATCAGAACAAAGGATAAAGTATCTGCTTTCGCAATTTCTTCTTATTTTAGTGTGAGAAATCCATCACATGAGATTCAGGCAAAGGAAGAAATTCAGAAGATAACAGCGATGCCTGTGGTATGCGGACACGAACTGTCACAGGGCCTGGGAGCTTTTGAAAGAGCAGTCACAGCCTATCTCAACGCCCAGCTAATTCCGATTGCGCATCAGTTCATTAATACAGTTATCAGTGTAATTGAAGACAAAGGAATTGACGCACGATTGCTTATGCTAAGATGTGATGGATCGGTAGTCAGTATCGAGGAAGCACTCAAAAAACCAATAGAATCCATTTTTTCAGGTCCTGCTGCAAGTCTTATTGGTGCGTCCTTCCTTGCAAAAAAAGATACCTGTGCAGTAATTGATGTTGGTGGCACAAGTACTGATGTTTCCATGATACATGATGGATTAGCAGAACTTACAGATGAGGGTGCAAAGGTAGGAGGATGGAAAACAAAGGTAAGAGCTATCAAAATGGAAACCTCTGCAATGGGAGGAGACACTCATGTATGGGTTAAGAACAGAAAGATATACATTGGCCCCCGCAGGGTTATACCACTATGTGTTGCCTCTGAAAAATATCCTGGTTTTATTGAGCAGCTCAAAAAGGGAAGAACACCTGCAAGACTGGAGCTTGGAGAGAATATCCAGCCAACAAAATTCTTTGTCAGAACAGGAAAAGACTTAGCTGAGATCACATCTGCTGAAAGGGAAATTCTCAGCATTATTGAGGATGAACCTGTGTCCATAAGCGATCTATTCTGGAGACTTAACAAGTTTCCCTCCACTGCAATAATAGATTCTCTGATACAGAAAAGACTTGTACAGGCAATCGGATTTACACCAACTGATGCGCTTCATGTACTGGGAGAATATAATGAATGGAACACCGAAGCATCAGAGATCGGTGCCACATTACTTGGAAGGCTATCTGAGAAAAATAGAACTGAGTTCGCGTCCCATGTGAAACGATTAGTAGCCTATAATATGGCACTTAACCTGATGTCATATATTCTGGAAGATGTGGATAAATCGCAGATAAAACGAATTATAGAAGGGAATTATTTTACATTATTCAAAGTAAAATTACCTGTAGTATTACTTGGTGGACCTGTAAGAGCATATGTAAATGAGTTAAATGATCTTTTAGATGCTGAAATAATACTTCCTGAGTATGCAGAGGTTGGAAATGCCGTAGGTGCACTTGCAGGTAAAGGAATTAAAAGAATCGAGATTATGATCCGGGCTGGCGGCTATTTTAACTCAGAAAAGGTATTCCTGATATTTTCACCCCGTGGCAGGGATAAGGTTCCAGATTACAAACAGGCTCTGGATTTTGCATGCAAGCTTGGGAGGGAGTTAATCTTTGAGTACATGGAGGAATCGGGCTTTGATACTGAAGATGTGGAAATAAAGGTCACAAAGAACGACATTACAGTAAGTGGTGTGGGAATTCCAATAGAAACAACACTTACATTTGTAGGTATTGGCAAACCGGTTATAGAAGAAGATTAACATTGGATTAGATAAAGAAAATCCTGCAGATGAAATAATGTTTTCACAAATAAAAGACGGAGATTGAGATTATGTCCATGATGAGCCTGATAGGTTGTAAAGTATTTGAAGATGAATTTATTCACCTGCTTGAAAATGATCCGGATATCGATAGGTTGATTATTATTGAAAATGAAGATTCAGAAAGTTTTACAAAAAAACTGAATGAGATCAATTATCCATATGAGATGTGTCATTCTGAAAATGTCGTTGATGTGGCTAAAAATAGCAAGAATAGTGAATATATTGTTGTCATATACATAATGGAATTCGCCTATGATGCAAAACCTAATGTCCTGAAAGAGGAAGTTTACAAACAGATACATGTCATGAAAGAATACTCCGACGGGATATTGATATTTTATGGATTATGTGGAAATGTCCTTGGTAACGTGGAGCAGGACTTTGAGGATATCCCATGTACTGTACGCATACTAAAAGATGAACATGGAGACGTTGTTGATGATTGTATATGCGCTACATTGGGAGGAAAGAAACAGTATATGGACATTCTAAAACAATTCAGAGGAAAAGGAATCTATTTTTTGACACCTGTCCAGGCATCCTACTGGAGAGAAATGCTTACTATTGCAAGGGTCACACCTGATCCTGATGACATTGAGATGACGAAGCTGGTTTTTGACTATTCAGGTTATGAAAATGTTGGAAAGATATGTACCGGCTTATCCTATGAAAAAGATTATGATAAAAAGATAGAGGAATTCGCATCTCTTTTCGATTTTGATATTGT
>SKZM01000126.1 GCA_007127385.1 Methanosalsum sp. | reverse complement strand
TAAGGGAAGGACTTGACATCCCGGAAGTTGCACTCGTTGCGATCCTTGATGCCGATAAAGAGGGATTCCTGCGTTCTGAAAGATCACTGATACAGACAATTGGAAGAGCATCAAGGAATGTAGATGGCCACGTTATTCTGTATGCAGACAAAATGACCGGCTCTATGGAAAGAGCAATGCGGGAGACGAACAGACGTCGTGAGATCCAGATCAGTTACAATAAGTTACACAACATCACCCCACAAACAATTAAAAAAGCGGTTCAAAAGGAGCTTATTCAGAGTGAATCCAGGCAGGAAAACAAGATTACATATCCTGCAGAGGTGGATAGCCAGACAAATATTAACGATATAATAATAGATCTTGAATCCCAGATGTATAAAGCAGCAGAGAACCTTGAATTTGAAAAAGCTGCAGACCTCAGGGACCAGATCAGGGAAATAAAAGAGAGTTATCAATCCTGATATTCGATATAGATTTAATATGATTTGATATTTTGTCCATCACCTGACTTTTAATTAGAATCAATCATCTTTTTCGTGTACGCATCATATACCGAAGTCTTTGCATATCATCCATTCCGCTGGATCTCATCTTTCGTCCTGTATGATACAGGAATACATCATCAAGTGTGGGTTTTCTCAGACTTACAGATTCAATCTTGAAGTCCGATTTTTTGGAGATCATGCTAAGTAATTCAGGAATAGCTTTTTCCCCTTCAGTAGCTGTGATCATAACAGTTAATCCGTCTTTTGAAACAGATGACACCTGTGGAAGGTTCTTACAGTAATCAATAAGATCAGCAAGCCCGCTTGCCACATCCTCGGATGCTGCCGTGAGTGTGATAATGTCCCCTCCCAGTTCTGATTTAAGTTCTGCAGGAGAAGCCATAGCAACTATTTTTCCTTTATCAATTATTGCGATTCTTTCACATAGATTGTCTGCCTCTTCCATATAATGAGTTGTCAGAACCATTGTCACGTCCTCTTCAGCATTCAATTTTTTTATATAATCCCATATGTGGTTACGTGTCTGGGGATCCAGGCCTAAGGTGGGTTCATCCAGAAACAATATCTTGGGCCTGTGTATTAAACCCCGCGCAATTTCAAGTCTGCGCATCATACCACCAGAGTATGTCTTTACGATATCATCCGCCCTGTCATCAAGTTCTACCAGCTCAAGCAATTCTTTAATTCGCCTTTGACGGGTCTGGCGGTCCATACCATATAGCCTGCCATGTAGTTCGAGATTTTCCCTTCCTGTAAGCCTTTCATCCAGTGTTGTGTCCTGAAATACAACACCAATTGATCGACGTACCTTTACAGGATCTTTTTCTATCAAGTAGCCATACAACTCGGCAGTTCCTGATGTAGGCCTGAGCATAGTTGATAGCATAGCTATCAATGTCGTCTTTCCAGCTCCATTTGGACCCAGTAATCCAAACAGTTCGCCCCTATTGATGCTAATAGTAACATTATCAACTGCAACCAATCCATCAAACTTTTTAGTAAGATTAGTTGCTTTTATCGCAATTTTTTCCAATTAGTTCCCTTCCATATATACTGACAATGAAATTATACTATTATTTTGTTACTGATAATTATTTTTTAAGGAATATGTGATCACTTTATTTATCAAATGCTGCCACATTTGAAATGGCTTTATGAGAATAAATTAATTCGAATGTTTATATATTAATTATTATTATAATAAACTATATATACAATGTCCCATATATCCCAAATTGCAGTGCGGCAAATGTGATACTGATTCTAAGTTTCTATTTGCTTTCAGACATCCCAAACAAATGTGACTCATGTCGCACTGTTTCCCTCCTTTTTTGATAAAAATTCCAGAATTATCAGGCCCTGCACATAACTGTCCTACTTCCAAAATAGTTAAAAACCTGTACAATCAGAACTTATGCAATCGCAATATTTAACTATAGGACATGCATCATTATGGCAAAAACAATATTTTATAATATGTACAATATCTAATAACAAATATCTAAACGAAAAATAATGAGGATTGATCATGGGAAAAACCGGTAGTATTGAATGGGTTAGAGTAAAAGGTCGAAAGGGAAGAACCATTAAAGTGAAAAAGGCTGCACAATCAAAATCACATACTGCACCTGCACAGAGATATACATCATCAGGTTCAAAAAGAAGGTTTAAACAAAGACCAGCTAAAGCACTTGTAAAGTGAGCGAAAGCTCATTTTAAAATTATTATCCTTTTTATGCATACCTGCTTTACTAAAATGCAGGTCTTTGAAATTTGATCTTTTTTTGATGATTTTCAAATTGAGATTAAATTCAATCGTCTCAGGTTATTGCTCCTGTTTTATATGGATCTGACAGTCAAATCGATCAGAAAAGTCCAGAAAAAAAAACGTTAACTTTATATAGAACTACAAACATGTAAAAACCATCCTTTAACAGGATTATCTAAATTATATTCAATAGGAGGCTTAAGAAATATGGCAGGACAAATGAGTGGACAACCAATATTCATATTAAATGAAGGCAGTAAAAGAACAAGAGGACGAGATGCACAGAGCAATAACATAATGGCTGCAAAAGCTGTTGCTGAGGCAGTACGCACAACCCTTGGTCCAAAAGGTATGGACAAAATGCTTGTGGATTCACTTGGTGATGTAGTAATTACAAACGATGGTGCAACCATTCTCAAAGAAATGGACATCGAACATCCTGCAGCAAAGATGATCGTTGAAGTATCCAAGACCCAGGATGATGAAGTGGGTGATGGAACAACAACAGCTGCAGTAATAGCTGGTGAACTTCTCAAGAAAGCGGAAGATATGATCAACCAGGATGTGCATCCAACAATAATCGCATCTGGATTCAGAATGGCAGCTGAGAAATCAGGTGACATACTGGACACTATAGCAAAAGGTATTACCTCAGAGGACGAAGCCCAGTTGATAAATATTGCAGGTACCGCAATGACTGGAAAAGGTGCTGAAGCAAATAAAGAAGTCCTTGGCAAGATTGCAGTAGATGCTGTCAGAAGTGTTGCAGAAAAAGGCGACACCAGAACTGTTGACATGGACAATATCAAAATAGAGAAAAAGGTCGGTGGCCGTGTTGAAGATTCTGAAATGATCGAAGGCATGATCATCGATAAAGAGCGTGTACACACAAACATGCCAAAGAAGGTCCAGGATGCGAAGATCGCATTGTTAAACAGTGCAATCGAGCTTAAAGAGACCGAAGTTGACGCAGAAATCTCAATAACATCTCCTGATCAGCTACAATCCTTCCTTGACCAGGAAGAAAAGATGCTAAAGGATCTGGTCTCAAAGATTACCGGAAGCGGTGCAAATGTTGTATTCTGCCAGAAGGGCATTGATGATATGGCACAGCATTTCCTTGCAAAAGCAGGCATTCTTGCAGTAAGAAGAGTTAAGAAGAGTGACATGGAAAAGCTTGCAAGAGCAACCGGCGGAAGTCTGATCACCAACCTTGATGAGATCTCAGACAATGACCTGGGTTCAGCAAAGTTTGTTGAAGAGCGCAAGGTTGGCGGAGATGACATGATCTTTGTAACAGGCTGTGATAATCCAAAGGCAGTGTCCATCCTGCTTCGCGGAGGCACTGAACATGTTGTCGACAGTGTCGAAAGAGCACTCTACGACGCCCTGAGAGTGGTGGGTGTGGCAATTGAAGATGAAAAACTTGTAGCCGGCGGTGGATCACCGGAAGTTCAGGTTGCACTTGAACTGCAGGATTATGCATCATCCCTTAGCGGAAGAGAGCAGCTGGCTGTGAAGGCATTTGCAGAAGCACTTGAAGTAATTCCAAGAACACTCGCAGAAAATGCAGGACTTGATCCAATCGACACCCTTGTAGAACTTCGCTCCCATCATGAAAATGGAGAGAACACTGCAGGACTGGATGTATATACCGGCGATGTAGTAGATATGTGGGAAAGAGGAGTTGTCGAGCCTCTCAGAATCAAGACACAGGCAATAAATGCCGCAGCTGAAGCAGCTATAATGATTCTAAGAATCGATGATGTAATCGCATCCAACAAAGCTCCAGAACCACCTGAAGGTGCCGGAATGGGCGGCATGGGTGGAATGGGAGGAATGGGCGGCGGAATGCCCCCTATGATGTAAATTCCCCAAAATATCAAAAACTCTGGAAAGGCAGGCCCTATGGGCCTGCAAACACTATTTTTCATTTACAAAATTGACCAATTTCAAAATAAGAATCAAAGTACCTATTTTTCAATACACTTTAAAACATCTGCAGATGGGTAGCGAGATCTGATGAACCTTGTTCTGCCACGATTGCCCTTTCCTGAAAAATTCGTATCAACATACTGAAGCGAATCCAGTTTATTGATTATCTCATAGAAACGAGTATATCCAAGTCCGGTCTTTTCATGGAACAGACTATATAGTTCTCCAGCCGGGGTTTGATCTTTTTGTGATACCATCCCAAGTAGCAATTTTTCTTCAGCTGTCAGTGACCTTATATTTCTGCAAAGATGCACAAGACGGGATTTTTCATAGGCCTGTTTCACGTCTTCAACAATAATTTTGCGATCTGCCCTTCTCTCAGCATTTAGACCTGCTCTTTTGAGCAGATCGATCCCGATTCGAAGATCACCTGTATCATCAACATATTGAACAATGAGGTCCCTTACCTCATCAGATACCACATTCTCAAAAAAAGCATAGTTAATTCTGTTTGAAATTATATCCTGAAGTTCTTCAAAATTGTATATTGGGAAGTAAATCTCCTCCGGAAGAAAAACAGAACTTACTTTCTGATCAAACTGGTAAAGTTTTCCTGTTTCACTGACAATAACAACAACCCCGATACGGACTCCAGGATACTGCTCGTGAGCTCTTAGAAGCGAATACATAAGATGATCAGCATGACCTTCATAGAAAAGATAGTTAATATCGTCAAGCGCTATAATTAGTGTTTTTTCATCCTGAACAAGCTTATCCATAATCTTTTCAAACAATTTCCTGAAAGAAACACCTGATGCTGGAGGAGATATCTGGAATACACTTTTAAATATCCTTGATGCAACTGCGAATCTGGTAGAATCGATCTGGCAATTTACCTTGACAAAAAATATGTTATTTGTGTGCTCTTTCATCTCGTTAAATATCTTTAGTGCAGCAGTTGTCTTACCCGTACCAGGCGGTCCACTCAAGAGACAATTTACCGGCCGGATATTTCTGGCAGCAGGCATCAGACTGTATCCCAGTGACTGTAGCTGAGTATCACGGTGTTCAAATTTTTCAGGAATGTAATCTATTTCAAGTATTTCAGGATTCCTGAATATTGTTTCATCCCAGAGAAGAATATCTTTACCCATAAATGTAGCTCCTCAAACGAATACTAGTTCCTATTTATCTGATTGACAGGAATCTATATTCTCTGATTGATTATAAATTTTTTTATTATGTAGCCTTTTACTATTATAACTACCAGAATCTATCCTGTAAACATTTGAAAACACACTCATACAACTTTGTGAAACAAAACCAACCAAACATAGACCCGTTCTGACAGACGCTTCTATACCACTGTCAAAAGGTGCTGATTTTGTGGCAATTAGAGGAATTCCTGCACGAGAAGCTTTCATTACCATACCTGCAGATTGCCTTCCTGTTGAGAAGAGATAGACCTTTGAGAGATCAATGTTTTTAATAAATGCATGCCCCACAACTTTATCTATCGCATTGTGCCTTCCAATATCCACAGATTGTGCAAGCACCCTCCCTTTAGTGTCTATCAATGCTGCAAGATGAGTTCCTTTTGTAAGACGATATATATCAGACTCCAGATAGGTCAATCCTGAGAAGATTGCTTCATGAGTGAATATCTCATCCGAATTAATAGATATTTCTTCATTAAGGCTCCATTTAACCCCAATGCATCCTGATGAACGAAGTTCCGTCCACAGTTCAAGATCTTCTTCGCTGGTAACCCGAATTTCAATTCCCATTCCATTTAATGATATATCAGTGATTTCATCAAAAGAAGCAATTCCTTCACAGACAACATATCCCACACCCAGCTCTTTTATCTGGGACGGTGATGCAATAAGAGAAGCAATATTTACATTGTTCACTCTCAGATCAAATGAAGATTCCTTTGCAACCAGATATTCTGCGGCAGATATAGAACCATTTCTTTTAATATCGAAGGAATGGAATCTGGTTGTGTACACATCAATTTCTTTCTGATCCATTTATTCTCACTAATCTAATTATTCCAAAAGACATTTTAGTTCAATTATCTTTTGCCACATCTGTACTCATATGCAATTCAAATACATTCATACTATTAAGAGCCAACATTATTTTTCTGTCACAAAATCAAAATCCCAAAGTTCAGCTCCTTTGATATCCTTTTGTAATATATGTTCCATTTCATGATCCATATTATAGGCAGGGGAGCCAGTGAAGTGTACAGTCTTCTGCATTAGCTCCCGGATCATTATTTTCTTATAATAGGGGTTGACAGTAGCAAGAAATACACGGGAAGCGGTTACATCTATATGATAAGGTCTTTTTACAACTATCCTTTGATCTTTGCGTCCACATTTTTCCAGCCTGGTTACACTACCTTCCCTTTTAGATATTTCAGGGTCAATGAACAGATAGATCTCTTCTTCTGTGTAACCTTCCTTTATTTTGTCATCATAAACGGTAGTAACCTTTTTAACTGAGACAGAGGAAGCCGTATCTGTAGAATAGCTCCAGGAACCCCCATTTTTTAATGAGAGTAAGAAAGGGAGAAAATAAGAGGTATCTATACCAAAACTTTCAAGCACTCTTTTTTCTCTTTCAGAATACAGGAATATGTTCCTGAGGTCATCCTTTTCCATAATTAACCTTCATTTTATGATACAAGAGATGTGATCTGACTTACAGTATCTGCAAATACGTCCACCTCTTCCATAGTATTATATAGTCCAAATGATGCTCTTACAGCCCCATTCATTTTCAAAAACTCAATAGCAGGCATTGCACAATGATAGCCACTTCTGACACAGATACGTTTTGTTTCATCCATGATCATTGCAACATCATGTGAGTTCATGCCAGATATATTAAACGGGATCACGCCAGTTCTGTTCTCAGGCCCATATGTTTCCACCATCGGTATTTCTGAAAGTCTTGAAATCGCATATTCTGTAAGTTCATTTTCATGCTTTTCAATATTCTTAATCCCTATATCCTGTATATACTCAATTGATCTTCCAAGTCCAATCACGCCAGGAATATTTGGTGTTCCAGCTTCGAATCTGGCAGGAAAAGGTTCCAGTTCAAAGGAATCCATTCCAACACCGTGTACAGTTCCTCCCCCCAGATATACGGGTTCAAGATCATCAGGATCTTTTATATACATAATACCTGTTCCCTGTGGACCAAGTAGTCCCTTGTGCCCTGAAGTTGCAAAAAAATCACAATTAAGGGCCGAAATGTCCACCACCATATGCCCTGCCGACTGGGCGCCGTCAACCAGCACCTGAATATCATTCCTGTGTGCGATCCGGATTATTGATTCAATATCCTGGATTGATCCAAAAACATTTGAAACATGACTGATGGCTATCAATCTTGTATTATCGCTTATAGCTGCATCTATATCGGCAGGGTCGATAATACCTCTGCTATCAGGCTCAATTACATCAACATCGATACCACAACGCTTCAGATTAAGCCATGGGACAAAGTTTGAATGGTGCTCTATAAGAGTTGTTATGATATGATCACCATCGTGCCATTCCATCCCTTTTGCCACCATGTTAATTCCTTCAGTCGTGTTTTTTGTAAATATGATCTTTGAATGATCTACATTGAGAAATGATGCTACCTTCTCCCGGGACTCCTCATAATGATTGGTCGTTTCCCTGGCAAGACGATGAGCTCCCCTGCCATAGTTTCCTGCAAATCTATAGAAATAATCATTCATCGCTGTCACAACCTGAACAGGTGTCTGGGTGGTGGCAGCACTATCCAGATATATGACATCTTTTAGAACCGGAAAATCTTCTCGAATGGAGGTCACATCATACATGATTTTTTCAATGTGGTTTTTGCAGAAATAGATTGTGGAAAACTTTGCAGTAAGGTAATGCATTTTATTTGACCATAAGACAGATCATGGCTCAATTCATGCTATGTGCGAAATTTCAACGATAATTCTGAAAAAGACTATACAGGTTATTTAGCCTGTATTCCCCCATTAATAAATCTATAGACCTCAAGTTCATCTTTTTTCATTGAGGATTCCTTCGGCTTTGTTACTGTAATGGTGATGCTGCATTTATTGTTGCATGCATCTTTTCTAATTTTTTTTGATTTATATATATTGCATATCATCATCTATTGCCTCCTATCTCTTCAAATTCTCCTTAAAGGAGATTTTTTATGCATTAACCGTCAGTCCCCGTCCCACTCACTGCCGGTAAATTATATATTAAGTTCCCTTAACTATTTATAACTTT
Organism: Methanosalsum sp.; assembly: GCA_007127385.1. GTDB lineage: Archaea > Halobacteriota > Methanosarcinia > Methanosarcinales > Methanosarcinaceae > Methanosalsum. The sequence goes on along the minus strand of SKZM01000126.1, from coordinate 2,079 downwards.
TGGGTTTGGACAATTAATTCTTTGAGGGGTTTGAAAAATAATAATACGCATTAGGACATTTCAATAGTTATGTCTCATATAACCATAGACCCATCTCTTACATACACAAACGGCACTCAGAGGGTATTTGATGAAAAAAGGACGTTTGAAATTACAGAAGGGGATCTAAAAAGGATTGGAGTTACAAGAATCGCAAATATAACCGATCTTGATCGAATAGGGATCCCGGTATATTCTGCGATACGTCCAGGTGCTGCCAGTGGTGCGATCTCTATCTATTCGGGCAAAGGTTTCACCCATAATCAGGCCCGGATATCTGCAATGATGGAAAGCTTTGAACGCTGCCTTGCCGAAAGGGCATCTGAGAACGCAAATATTCAGGATGATGCTGACCTGATCAACTTTATTGACACCTATGAAAATATAGTTCAGGAGGAAATAGCATTAGATCCATCAAGTCTCCTTCTCTCTGAACCATTAAACCCTGAAAATCTGATTGAATGGACCAGGGGTTTTGATCTATTGAGCGATCAAGATTGTTATGTACCTTCAAATGCGGTATACCACCCATATAATCCACCTGGCAGATCACATAAACTGTTCAGGAGTAACACTAACGGACTAGCAGCCGGAAATGTAATAGAAGAAGCAATTCTGCACGGAATTCTGGAAGTTATAGAAAGAGATGCACTGAGCATTGCTGAATTTAACCGAAACCCCGGTAAAGAGATTATACTAACTCCTGATAATGGCACAAATTATGAACTTATGCAGATGTTCCATAAAGCAGAGGTAGATATTAAAATATGGTTACTTCCACACGATACAGGCATTCCAACAGTTGTAGCAGCAACAGATGATGTTCGTCTGAAAGATCCTGCAATGCTTGTAATGGGTGCAGGCTCCCATCTTAAGCCAGAAATTGCAATTAGGAGAGCACTTTCAGAAGCTGCACAGTCAAGACTGGTTCAAATACATGGTGCACGTGAAGATACAGATCGAGAAATGTTTGTTCGCCAGATCGGTTATGAACGTATCAAGCGCATGAACAGATACTGGTATGTAGACGGAGATACTACAACATCTGAAGATATTCAGGACCTTTCAGGAAATTCCCCTGCAGAGAACATATACACATTGGTCAAAAAGTTGGAGGGACTTACAGACCGCATAATAATAACAGATCTATCAAGAAAAAGCATCAATGTACCGGTTGTCAGGGTAATAATTCCTGGCTTTGAACAATATACTCTGGATCGGGAAAGGGTTGGAAAAAGGATGAAAACCGGTAAGAAACGCCGTATTCCCAGAGAAGAACGTCCATGGAGACAGAGACGAAAATGAATGGAAATATCCCTAAAATTGTTGTATTTACAGGAACCAGTATATCCCATTCGAATGCAGGTGAAATACTGGAAGCAGTTTACATGCCACCTGTTCAAAGATGTGATGTTGAAAGGTCTGTAAAAGCAGGATACAATATTATCGGTATCATAGACGGAACTTTCTTTAACAGAACTGCAGTTGCTCACCGTGAGATAATAAAAGCACTGCGTAATGGTGTTATTGTCATAGGCGGTGCAAGTATGGGTGCTCTGAGGGCTTCAGAGCTTGATACATATGGTATGATCGGTATTGGTAAGATATATGAATGGTATCGGGATGGTGTACTTGACGCAGACGATGAGGTTGCTGTAGCAACAAACCCTGATACCTATGAAGCAGTCTCTTCCCCGATGGTTAATATCAGACAGACCCTCCAGCATGCCTGTGAGAAACAAATTATCGATGATGCTACCAAAGAGATTCTTATCCAGATAGGTAAACAGATGCATTATACATATCGCAGCTATATGGGGATCATGAAAAAAGCAGTAGATGAGGAGATTATATCTGCAAATCTTGCAGAGGATCTACTTGATTTCTGTATGAACAATGAAGTGGATGTTAAAAGGAAGGATGCATTAAAAGTGCTTGAAAGGATAAAGGAAATTGCAGGACATAAATAATAAATTTATTCATTATTTAATAGTACAGTGACTATACCTTTTACCCTGAAGAAGTTAATACTTCGGTCCT
>SKZM01000198.1 GCA_007127385.1 Methanosalsum sp. | reverse complement strand
ATTTTCAAAAAAAAAGATATTTTTCTTGATGTCATTTTTTTAGTATAATTCAAAAAGATAGGCAAATCATTTTTTTAATATTCTCCAGTAGAAGCAGAGGGGTGTTTACCAAATCATTAATAACCTATACTTCCAATGCAATGTTTACGTCTAATCGGTGTAATTCTGACCTATCACATGGAAATGTGACTCAAGAAGCGCATTTCTTATTATATTTGGTAATGGTTGCTGCAAAAATTCAGCAGATATGATGGTCGGATTATCACTATCATTGGTGTAATAAATAGTCAGGAAGGGTTGATCAAAGAATGAATAACAAATCACTGGATGGTCTGTTCAAAAAATTGCTGGAGGGAGAATCTATTTTTAAGAATAAAGAAGTCTTAAGGCCCTCCTATACACCTGATTCCCTTCTCCATCGTGATGAACAGATAAACAATCTTGCCACGATCCTGGTCTCTGCGCTCAGGGGTCATACACCTTCCAATATTTTGATATATGGCAAGACTGGGACTGGAAAAACGGCCAGTACCCGTCACGTTGGGATTGAACTGGAGAGAATGAGTGAAAATCTGAATGTTTCATGCTCGGTACTGTACATAAATTGTGAGGTCATTGATACCCAGTACAGGCTTCTTGCCAATCTGGCAAGACATTTTGGTGAGGATATTCCTATGACTGGATGGCCTACAGATCAGGTTTTTACTAAATTCAAGGAAGCAGTTGATTCAAAGGAGCAGGTTGTTATCATTGTACTGGATGAAATTGATAAACTGGTAAAGAAGGGTGATGATGTACTCTATAATCTTTCCAGGATCAATATCGAACTTACCAGAGCTAAGGTCAGTATGATTGGTGTTTCCAATGATCTGAAATTCACAGAGTTCCTGGATCCCAGAGTAAAGAGTTCACTTGGGGAGGAGGAAATTATATTTCCGCCTTATGATGCTGAACAGATAAGCGACATCTTAAGGGAAAGGGCAGAGATAGCCTATAAAGGAGATGTGCTTGATTCCATGGTCATACCTCTATGTTCAGCCTTTGCAGCACAGGAACACGGAGATGCAAGAAGGGCCCTTGATCTGTTAAGGGTTGCCGGTGAACTGGCTGAACGTGAAAATAAACCAAAGGTCGAGGAAGATCATGTACGAAGCGCTCAGGAGAGAATAGAGATTGATAGGGTTGTTGAGGTTGTGAGAACACTGCCAACCCAGTCCAAGCTTGTTCTGTACAGTATAATCCTGCTTCGAAAGAATGGTTATCATAATGTTACAACAGGTGAGGTATACAATGTCTATAGACAGTTGTGTCATAATATAGATATGGATATATTGACGCAAAGACGTGTAACTGATCTTATGTCAGAGCTTGATATGCTGGGTATCCTGAATGCTGTTGTTGTAAGCAAGGGCAGATACGGCCGGACCAAGGAAATATCGTTAAGTGTACCGATTGATAGCACACTTGATGTTCTGCTGGATGATTACAGGCTAAAACCCCTTTCTGGTTTCAAACCTGTGATAACATCCCAGATGAGGCTATAATTTCCTTTAATTTATTTTTCAATTGAATAGCAGCCTCACATGTCCTATGTAGGGTATCCGGTATTTTGCTATTCCTATGATCCATTCCTCTTTGACGGGCTGAAGATAGCTGATTCGCCCCTGCTGATCAAAATACCGGTTGGTCACAGGATTATCTCCCTTTGTGATGTACCCGCTGTGTGGAGCAGAAGGTCCTCCTTCCCACATTGGTTCACCTTCTTCTACATGGTACATTGAACGATGTATTATGGGTGTTGCATCTTCATCTCCCAGGGGCCTGTAAAGAATAACATCCCCATAATCGCCAAATGAAACATAATCTCCCTCTCCCCGGGAATGAGTGATCACATCAACACGGTCAATGCTCTTGATAAAAACGATATCCCCTATATTCATATTTGGCTCCATGCTTCCAGATTCAATGACAACCATTGGTGTCCACATCCCAAATATAATCTGGGAGAGCAGAAGAAATATACCTACCAGTAATAGTACTGAAAGAATATCCCTGGTAAGAGATATCCAGAAACTGTCACTGGTTCGAAGGGTATTTAGTGAATCTTTGAAATTCATGAGATGTCTCAGATAAATGATTGAATATATATCTATATGGCAATAAAATTTTTAAACGTATTGGTGAACAAAAACTATTATTATCCCTAAGATCTGTATTACATACTGCAATCCATATCCGTATTATATAACATATCCTTGATCCTCTATGCTAAAAAATGATGTTGTAACTGAATTTGTTGAAGCCGGATATCAGATAAGTCCTGATGCACTTGAGATGATAACTTCTCATAAAATGCCGGAAGAACTCGCCAGGTATGTTCTCTCAGTGGCTGATGAATCTATTCTTGTGATTGATGCAGAGCACATTGATATTGACGGCTTTGAAAAAAATGGCAGATATACGGGGTCTGTAAATGATGATGGCTTAAGGGTACCGATAGCATCTGTGGCTTCAGAGACCTCTCTTTCCAGGAATATGAAATTACCCCTGTCATCAGGATCATGCAAAAAGCATGTTGATATTCTTTTTGATATCACTGACAGATCCACCTGCGTAGGAGAATATATGGAATTTGTCCAGTATTTCAGGGACAGGTATAGCAGATTGAGCGAAATCATAAGAAGCAGGATCAATGCAAGGCCGATAGAGAGTCTGCGAAGGAACAGGTCCGGTTTTGGTAGGAACGAGAGATATGAAGAGGTTTCTGTCATTGGAATGGTATCTGATCTAAAGACAACCACAAACGGTCACAGGCTGATTGAGCTGGAGGACCCTACAGGTTCATTTTCAGCCCTTGTGAGAGTAAATGATAAGGAACTGTTTGAACAGGTGTCCAGGCTCATTCTGGATGAAGTAATAGGTATTAGCGGAGTACTGACAAATGACAGCAAGCTCCTGATAGCCAATAAGATAACCTTTCCTGAACTGCCAAATTCAGGTTCATGCAGAAACTGGACACAGGGAAAGGCTGTCTTTATCTCGGATATCCATATTGGAAGTTCCACATTTCTTGAGGATGCCTGGGAGAGGTTTATTGATTTCCTCAATGGAAGGTCTGATAATGAGAAACTTTCTGAGATATCAAGAGATATCAGGTATCTTCTGGTTGCAGGAGATGTGGTCGATGGTGTTGGTATTTTCCCGGGTCAGGAAAATGAACTGTCAATAAAGGATGTATATGAGCAGTACAGGGTGGCAGGAAAGTATTTCAGCCAGATACCTGAGGATATACAGGTAGTGATAAGTCCCGGTAACCATGATGCAGTACGCCAGGCAGAGCCCCAGCCTAAATTGCCTGAAAAGATCAGGTCCTTTTTCCCTGATCATATAACATTTGTCGGCAATCCTGCACTCCTGAATCTGGAAGGGGTGAAGGTGTTGATGTATCATGGCAGGTCAATTGATGACATGGTGGCTGCAGTTCCTGGAGTATCCTATCAGAATCCAACCACAGCAATGGTTGAAATGATGCGCAAACGGCATATTTCACCCATATATGGAAGCCGGGTTTCAATTGCACCTGAAAAGAACGACCACTTTGTAATAGAACAGGTACCTGACATAGTACACTGTGGGCATGTGCATACCGTTGGGGCTGAAAGGTATCGAAATGTGGTACTGATCAATTCAGGAACATGGCAGGCACAGACCGAATTCCAGAAAAGGGTGAATCTTATACCCAATCCTGCAAGGGTTCCTGTGGTGGATCTCTCGGACTTTAAAACAAGTATACTCAAATTCAACTGATAGTATATCGATTTTTATATATATCTCGACTATCTACATGGAACAGAAATGAATGATAATGAACAGATCTTCAATATTCCCGACTTTAAGACATTGCTGAAAAAACAGGGTTATCGTTCTGCAGGTAATCATTCGGCAGTCAAGACATGCCTCTGGCTTGGCCGCAGTGTGAAGGGAGAAGGGTCCTGCTACAAATCAAAATTTTACGGTATAAATTCCCACCAGTGCATGCAGATGACCCCTACAATGATGTGCAATCAGAAATGTCTTCATTGCTGGAGACCTGTGGAGGTTGATGTCAGACCGCCTGAGCGATGGGATTCTCCAGTAGAAATAGTGGGGTCAACAATTGAATCCCATAAGAAACTCATCTCAGGATTTGGAGATTCTGGAAAAAGGGAGTTATGGATGCAGGCAAACCAGCCCAAACATGCTGCAATCTCTCTTGCCGGGGAACCCACATTGTATCCATATCTTCCAGAACTTGTTGATGAATTTTCAAGAAATGGTATTACCACCTTTGTGGTGACCAATGGAACAAATCCTGAAATGGTTGAGAGAATAAATCCAACCCAGCTGTATATGAGTCTGGATGCACCTGACAGAGAAACATATAATTCAGTTTGTTCTCCCAGATCATCAGATTACTGGGAAAACATCAACAGGTCACTTGAGATTCTTGGAAAAAAAGCTGAGAGAACTGCTGTTCGTGTAACTCTGATAAAGGGAGAGAATATGTTTAATCCTTCAGAATATGCCCGTCTTCTTGAAATCGCAAACCCTGATTTTGTTGAACTCAAGGCCTATATGCACCTTGGTTTTTCCAGAAGACGCCTTCCAAGGGATGCAATGCCTTCACATGATGAGGTACTTTCCTTTGCACACAAGATTGCACATGAAATGGGATATAAGATTGCTGATGATGTAGAAACAAGCAGGGTCGTGCTTTTGTCAAAGACTGAACTGGAAAGTTATCTTTTCTAACAATATTTTTTGATCATAATCTATATTTACCACGACAGCTACATAACCTAGGAATTAATATGTATAGATAGTACCACAGATAGTATCCTGGTTGACATTCTGTTAAGCTTACAGAATTAATGGTCGCAGTATAGTCGATAACTGCATCTGTTATTCAAACATTCATCATACTGAATTACTTTTATCACGGAGCATCATTAAAATGTCAGAACAATCTGCACATAAAAAATACGAATTTAAAAGAAAACTTGAACAACTAAAGAGCAAGAAGGGACGGGGTACTGAGCTGGTTTCCCTTTATATTCCGCCGGACAAACAGATATCAGATGTTGTATCCCAGCTTAAAGTGGAACATGGACAGGCATCAAACATCAAGTCAAAGGTTACAAGAAGTAATGTTCAGGGAGCACTTGATTCCCTGTTATCCCGACTGAAGTATCTGGAAGAGGTACCTGAGAACGGAATAATATATTTTACTGGTGCTGTGGATGTAGGAGCAAATAAGACCAGCATGGAAACAACAATAATTGAACCTCCCCAGCCAATTGTTACATACAGGTATCACTGCGATTCAAGGTTCTATCTGGAACCTCTTGAATCAATGCTTAAAGAAAGAAAAACCTACGGATTACTGGTTCTTGATAGACGTGAGGCCACAATAGGATTGCTTGTTGGAAAGCGTACAGAACCATACCGTCACCTGACCTCCACGGTTCCTGGTAAACAGAGAAAAGGAGGACAGAGTGCACAGAGATTCCAGCAGCTCAGGCTTATTGCCATACATGATTTCTACAAGAAGGTCGGAGAGGCTGCTTCTGAAGTCTTTATGTCGGTAGATATGAATGATCTAGCAGGTGTACTTATAGGAGGACCATCGCCGACAAAGGAGGAATTTGATTCTGGAGAGTACCTGCATCATGAGCTTGAAAAGAAGAAGGTAGGTCTTTTTGATGTTGCATATACAGATGAATCCGGATTGTCGGAACTGGTCAATGCAGCCAGTGAAAGACTCTATGACATTGACCTGATGGAAGAAAAAAGGGCTATGGAAAGGTTCTTTAAAGAACTGATCTCAGAATCTGAAAAAGCAGCCTATGGAGAGGAAAATGTAAGAAAGAACCTTGAAATAGGTTCTGTTGAGGTCCTTCTCATATCTGAAGATCTAAGAGCTGAAAAAACAGTTACTGGATGCAGTTCATGTGGATATGAAAAGAAGTACACCATGCAGCTAAATGCAGGTGAGATGACATCACAGAGTTCAGATTCCATTGGAAACTGTCCTGAATGTGGTTCACCGCTTGAGATAAAAGAAAAGGTTGATATTGTGGATGAACTATCAGATCTGGCTGATCAGATGGGTACAGAGATAAAGTTTATATCTACAGAGTTTGAAGAAGGTTCCCAGCTTATGAATGCCTTTGGAGGACTGGCTGCAATTTTAAGGTTTAGTACAGGTATCTGAAATATGGATTATCAGGTGGTTTTTTGTTTTTAGAATTCAGAACAGAGGTAAAGTCAGTAATTGAAAAATCGCTGGATAAGTGTGGATTCAGGGCTGAAAACCTGGATCTTTCCCCATCCCAGCACGCCGATATTTCTTCAAGAGTTGCCTTCAGACTGGCATCTGCTGAACGAAAAAATCCAAAAGAGATAGCAGAGAAGATCGTTGAAATGTGTGAGATTCCTGAGAATTCTTATATAGATCGAATTATATCGACAGGCCCTTATATAAACATTTTTGCAAAGCACAGGTACCTTGAAGACACCCTTGTTAGAATAAAGGAAGATCAAGGTCGGTTTGGTGGAGGTTTCTGCCAGGGCAAGATCATACTGGAACACACTTCGGCAAATCCAAATGGGCCACTTCATGTGGGACATATCAGAAATTCTGTTATAGGGGATACTCTGTACCGGATACTTAAACATGCAGGATATGATGTTGAAACACATTATTATGTAAATGATATGGGCAGACAGATAGCAATTGTTTCATGGGCCCTGGCCAATTTTGATCTGGATGGATCGAAGAAATCGGATCATGCTATTGCCGATGTATATATACGTGCCAATGCTGAACTTGAAAAGGATCCGGACAAAAAAAGAGAAATTGACCGGCTTATGCAGCTTGTTGAGAGCGGTGATGTTGAAACCATCAATCGCTTTGACAGAGCTGTGGACCATGCGATCGAGGGTATCAGACAGACACTTTCAATGATGAACATATACCATGATCAATATGTCAGGGAATCTGATTTTGTTCGCTCAGGAGCAGTTTCAGATATTATTGAACAGCTAAAGTTACAGGGCAGAACAAAAATGGATGATGGTGCACTGGTAGTTGATCTTGAAGACTATGGTTTTGAAAAGGATCTGGTCATCCAGCGTTCAGATGGTACATCACTCTATACCACCCGTGACCTTGCATATCATGAATGGAAGGCCAGGCAGGCAGATAGGGTGATCGATGTGCTTGGAGCAGATCATAAACTGATATCCTCCCAGCTGAAGACTGTACTCAGTATCATCGGCAAGCCTGAGCCGGAGATAATTATATTTGAATTTGTTTCCCTACCGGAAGGCTCTATGAGCACCAGAAGAGGCAAATTCATCACGGCGGATGATCTGCTGGAACAGGTTGAAAGGCAGGCATTTTCAGAGGTTGACAGACGACGTCCTGAAATGGGGGAGGATTTCAAAAAAGAAGTTTCCAGGATGGTTGGAATGGCTGCGGTCAGATACGATATTGTCAAGGTATCTCCTGAAAAGTCTACTGTATTTGACTGGAAACAGGCCCTTGACTTTGAAAAGCAGGGAGGTCCATATATACAGTATTCACATGCACGTGCCTGCAGTATATTGAGAAAGGCAGAAGAGGAAGGTATATGGAATGCCGGAAATGGCTTTGATGGTTCTGTTCTTGTAGAGGATACAGAGATTGGGCTTATCAGAAAAATGGCTGGCCTGGACCATGCAGTAGAAACTGCATCACAGGAACTCAAACCAAATATAATTGCAATATATGCCCGGGAACTTGCTGATGCTTTTAACCAGTTCTACAGGTTTGTCCCTGTGCTCAGTTCAGAAGATGAGCAGCTGTGTAAAAGTAGACTTGCACTGGTTGACTGTTCCCGTATAGTTCTTTCAGAAATTCTGGATATTCTTGGTCTTGAAGCACCGGAGTCAATGTAAATAAGATATCAGGCATTTTTGCCTGATATACAGATTTTTATGTGGCCATAATATCAAGTGTGATTTCAAGTACTCCGTTTTTACATGTTGATCTTGCACTGCTGGGATCTACCTTTACAGGAAGTTCCACGGTTTTTGCATAGTGCATACCATGGGCAAATGAAGCAATCTCCACACTTTCATCTGACAGGTAATATTCGATGTTCTCTTCATTGGTACCCATATCAGCTATCAGATATAGGGTGTCATCTGCTTCCATTATATCGACAAATGGCTCTTTCTGGCCAACCCATATCTGCTGGCTGTTAAAAATTTTTGAAATATCAGGCACTGGCCCCTTAAATCCAAGAATCTCGGGTTTCTTTCCAGGATTCTGGATTATTGTAAAACCATATACAAGTGGCTTGTCAGGTGGTCCACTGGGGTTGTTTTCAAACATGCTGGTTATGTAATTTATCAGCTGTTCGATGTTTTCTATATGCTCTCCACCAAAATTATTTTCCTTATCATCAAAGGAGCGGCGTCTTTTATCTACCATGATCATCATTTCCTTCTGTAAGGATGATTCCGATCATTTTCTCTACGAATTTCAGAATCCCCATTTAGTTTTATTATATACGAACTAATTGTATATAAATCCCGCGTTACCGTTTAAGCTGTACCAGATCCCTTATTGCTTATACATTCCCGCCTCACTACTATTATTTTCCTTTCATAACTTAAACATCTTTTGTTGGAGGCAGATCGAAAGTTTTCAGGATCATTTCACTAACAACAGATATATGTCCATAACATTGGTACCTGTAGGGCCTGTTATCAGCAGATCCCCGGTCTGTTTGAAATAATGATACGAATTGTTCTCAGTCAGATACTTTCCTGCATTAAGTCCTATCTTATTCCCCCTTTCAGTGGTCTGACCATCTGCAAAGGCACCAGCAGCATCTGTTGGTCCATCGGTTCCGTCAGTACCTGCACACAGCATCATAATATTGTTCATTCCCGTACATTCCATTGAAAAGGACAGGGCAAATTCCTGACATCTCCCACCCTTCCCATTTTCGGATACAGTTACGGTAGTTTCACCTCCGGCTATTATGCACGCAGGTAATGTCACGGGTCTGTTAACCTGTTGCTCTTCTCTTGCAATTGCTGCAAAGACCCTGGCTATCTCCCTGGCTTCACCGGTAATGGTGGATGTAAGAACAATTGGATTATATCCAAGGTCAACTGCTACATCTTCAGCACGGGATATTGCCAGTCTGTTGTTTGCAATTATGTAATTATGGCATCTCTCAAATATCATATCTTCTGGCTTTGGTGTTTCCCTGATAAGGCCGTCAGCGCCTTCTTCAATGAACTTTTGTACAGCTAAAGGCAGCTGAATATTGTATCTTTTGATTATCTCCTTGCACTGACCGAAGGTGGAATTATCAGGAGCTGTGGGACCTGATGCAATAACATCCAGAGGATCTCCCACGACATCAGAGAGTATCAGGCTGATTGATTGTGCAGGATAAGTCATTCTTGCAAGTCCACCACCCTTGATTGCTGAGAGATGCTTTCTGATAGCGTTGAGTTCACTGATAGTGGCTCCTGCCCTCAAAATGGTTTCTGTTGTGATCATCATGTCCTCAAGTGATATTCTTTCATGAGGTAGTGTAAGAAGTGCTGAACCGCCACCTGATATCAGGTATATCACAAGATCCCTTTCACCGACTTTAGCCAGTATGCTCCTTACTTTTCTGGCTGCAGATAATCCGTTCTGGTCCGGGACTGGATGGCCTGCCTCAAAAACAGGTATGAAATTCAGATTTGAGCCATAACCGTATTTGGTTATTGCAATCCCTTCAGAAATCCTGTTCCCAAGTATTGTTTCTATAGCCTCTGCCATAGATACGGCAGCTTTTCCAAAAGCAATCACATAGATATTATCGTGGGAATCCAGATCATATGTCCTTCCTTCAATGCTAAGGATTTCTCCAGTCCTTTCAATGGCTCTGGTAACAGCCTGACCAGGTTCAACAGATTTGATAGCTTCTGTAATTATCCGGGTTGAATCACTTTTGAGTGTCTCTGAACTGCTATTCATGGCAAACCTTCCTGATCAGTCAGATGGAAGGATCTCTTTCATAACATCTCTAAATATTCTTGCATTTTTTTTAATCTCAATCTCAGCCTCTGTAAGGTTCATATCCTTACATTCTTCATAGAATGCGATAAATCTGGTAAGCCACAATACCCTCAATGCGTCAATGATAACCATGTTCCTCTTATCACAATATCTGTTGAACATATGCCACACACACCGAGCCCATTTATCAGCATCCAGAAGTTTGTTTTCTCTGATGGTGTCGCAGATATGATCCATTAGTTCAGAGGGGAATGTTTCCTTGTAGATATCAGAGTATTCACCAAATCTGAGATTAACGGTTTCTTTCATTTTCTCTATATCCATTGTGATAGGTATCGGTGAAGGCCCGAAATACTCTGATGTTTCAATAAGGTCACCACCCCTGTACCTGAAATTGCGGTCTGAATAATAGATGGCAAGATCAAACATCTCCCTTACAACCTGCCTGAACATTGGTATGATTGAGGATTCAGGTTCAACGTAT
>SKZM01000163.1 GCA_007127385.1 Methanosalsum sp. | reverse complement strand
TCCACAGCCACTCTCCCCAACGATACATAAAGTCTCCTGTTCTCTCATCCTGAAAGAGATATCCTTCAGTATATCGATTTTTCTCTTTTTGAACAAATTCCCAGAAGGGTACGATTTATTGACATTTTTTACATCAAGCATAAGCAAGACACCTCACGAACCGATCTTCATCCACCTTCACCATTTCAGGATGTGTACTGCAGCAACAGAAATTTCCATGTTCACATCTCGAACTGAACCTGCAACCCTGTGGGCGTTCTGCGATATGTGGAGAATTACCCGGAATGGGTTTCATACCGCGTAACGGATGCGACTCTATCAGTCGTCTGGAATAGGGATGCAGAGGTTTTGAAAAAAAAGAAGATACTGGTGCCACTTCCACTATTTCACCTGCATACATGACACCGATCTTATCTGACAGGGTATATGCTACATCAAGATCATGAGTTATCAGGAGTATCGAGCGCTGAGAATGTAACTGCGCCAGCATATCAATCAGCTGCATCTTTATGGTAATATCAAGACCAGTGGTAGGCTCATCAGCAATCAAAATATCCGGGTCGCTAGCGGTACCAAAAGCCACAGCAAACCTCTGTTTCAAACCACCGCTCAGCTGATGAGGGTATTGGGCCAGCCTGTGTAAAGGATCAGTTATCCCAACACTTTGTGTGATATCTGCCATGTTTTGAAGTGTTGGTGACATCCCGGAGTACTTCATGATCTCAGCCAGCTGTGACCGCATTGTGAAAACGGGGTTCAATGAACTGGAGGGGTTCTGGAACACCATCCCTACACGCCGACCCCTGATCTTCTTTAGTGATTTTTCGGGAAGAGATAGGAGGTCCTCTTCCTCAAGATAAATTCGACCTGATACTTCAGCATCCTTTGGCAACAGGCCCAGTATAGAGTTTGCAATAAGAGATTTCCCGCATCCTGATTCGCCAATGATGGCAAATGTTTCTTTCTCATCCAGATCAATATCTACCGAATCCACAGGTACCAGTAAACCTTCAGAGGAAGGAAAGCTTATCTTCACGTCACGTAACTTTAACAATTAGAACACTCTCCATCTTTGTTTAGTATCCTTTGGATCAAATATGTCCCTTAATCCATCACCAATAAAATTGAAGCCCAACACAATGCTTACAATGAACATCCCCGGAAAGAACATTATATGTGGTGCTGATTGTAAGAAGAACCTTCCATCACTTACCATCATCCCAAGTTCAGGATGTGAGGATACACCTAGTCCCAGGAAACTGAGGCTTGCTGCTGCAAGTATAACATAGCCCATACCCAACGTAGCAATGACCAGCAGAGGCGAGGTAATGTTTGGCAATACATGATACTTCAATATATGTCCATTCCCTGCACCCATCGCCCTGGAAGCTAACACATAATCCATATTCCTGACAGATATCACAGAACCCCGACTGATACGTGCGAATACCGTCCATTCGACCAGTGTAAGTGCTACCACCAGCCCTACAATCGATCCCCCGAAAATACCAGCGACAGCAAGTGCCACAAACATACCGGGAAATGACAGGAACGCATCTACGACTCTCATAATGACCTCATCCACCACACCACCAGCATATCCTGATATCGCACCAATAACAGTTCCTGTGACAAGTGACAGGGATATAACTGAGATGCCTATCAACAGACTAATCCTTGTAGCAAATAATGCACGGCTCAATATACATCTTCCCAGGTGGTCCGTTCCAAAAGGGTATTCCGAAGATAATGAATACGCAGGTGAAACTAATCTCTCATCAAGATTAGCCTCATGAGGATCATTTGGAGCAAGCCATGGTGCAAACAGTGCAACCAGTATCATGATACCTGCCAGTACCATCCCTATTACCATGCTCCTGTTAGCTACTATTCTCATCATACCTCCACCTGGGGTCAAGATATGCATAGGAGATGTCAACCAGCAGATTGACTACCACAAAAATAGTTGCCACGAAAAGAAGTGTACCCTGTATCATCGGATAATCTCTATCATATATAGAATTCACCATCAAGTTACCTATGCCCGGCCATGCGAAAACGGTCTCCACGACCACGGAACCATTTAACAGGTATCCAAAACTCAAACCCATCATAGTGATCACTGGAATGAACGCATTCTTTAATCCGTGTTTTCCAATAACAATATGTTCTGGCAGACCTCTTGCTCTTGCTGCCCTGATATAGTCCTGGTCAAGAACATCCAGCAGACTTGACCGTATCAATCTCATAAGGACAGCTGCAGAAGCAGTGCCTAGAGTGATCGCCGGTAATATCATGAATTTCAGTTCACCGCTTTCCCCATAACCGCCAACAGGAAACAAATCCAGAATCAATGCAAATACCAATATCATAAGATAACTCTGCCAGAAATTGGGTACAGAGACACCTATCAGTGAAATGAATCTGCTGATATCATCTTTCCACGTATCCCTGCCAAGTGCCGCAATGATTCCTCCGGGGACAGCGATGAGCAGCGCAAAGAGCATGCTCAGTACAGCTAGCTTGAAAGTTGCTGCAAATTTATGTACAATGGCCTCTGCAACCGGCTGACCTGTCATGTAAGAATATCCAAGGTCCCCGGATAACACCTGTTTCAACCAGATACCGTACTGCACATGAAGGGGCCTATCAAAGCCCATCCTTTCGCTGAACTCCTTGACTGCCACAGGATCAGCAATGCCATCAGGACCCGTCATTAAGAGTTCTGCAGGGTCCCCTGGCGCGAAATGGATAATAGAAAAACTTAACACCGAAAC
>SKZM01000062.1 GCA_007127385.1 Methanosalsum sp. | reverse complement strand
TTAATTTCCCCTTCAACTTCAACATCATCCTCAATGGTCATGCACACGTCCAGCTTAAGTTCTTCCGGTGGAGTAACACCCGGGTCATCATAATAGGCAGACATCAGAAGAGTATCGGGTCCCATTAATTGTTCAGGACCTGCCCAGCTAAACAGTTTACCAAACATCTCTTCAAAGACACTGGCATCTCCCATATAATTGCCAACAAATGAAACATATGCTACATTCCTTTCTTCCAATTCTGTTATCACGGGTTCGTTTATAATTTTCAAACTATCACCCACCTTTAATTCCAAAATCCTTTTTGTACCCCCTACTAGATAAATACAGTACTTAGCTAGTATTCGAATCTTATTTTCTTACTGATTGTATGAGTGATATATGTATTGAAATGGCTACAGGATGCCATTTCCAACATTTAGCTCCCAAAACCATCCAGATGTATTCTTAAAACCGACAGAGTGTCTAGCTCCTGCTCGACGATGGGCTCTTTGTTATCTCATTGCATCCAGTTGAGTTATTTGGTTATCCCAGTGATTTTCTCATTTTCCCCATCTTGATCATTATTGAACGCGTAAGCTGCAAGAGGTCTGCATCCATAATGCAGTTACTGTCTGCTGCACAGAGAAGATGCGGATTTGCCATCTCCAGAAGCATCCGGTATGAAGGGTCGCATTGAGTTTCAATGTCGAATATGTTTCTTAATATATCAACCTCTTCTAGGATAGATTCATGGAGTGAATCCGACAGGAACCTTGATGCCGTATTTGTATCAAGGTACTGAAATGCAAACCTGAGGTCTGTTTGCAGTGAAGGGAAATATCTGGTAAGAAGCCGCTCGTAGACACTATCTCCCAATTTTTCTCTGACTTTCTCTAAAGCAGATCCGGTACCAATTATTTCAGGGGGTATTCCGATGGAATACAATGCTCCTGTGAACTTTATTGCTCTTGGTAGATTCATACTGCCGCATGCCATACTTGCCTGCAGCTCATTCCCAATATCACTTTGACAGAGGCGGGACACAATTGTGAACTCTGGCAGGTCCCTTGCGTATCCAGTGCTGCCCCCACGTACCAGACGATCTCGCTGCTGGGGCAGGAAATCGGCAATACTGTTTATAGTTGATGAGAACTGCTGTATTGCTCTGTTGTAACTGGCACCGAATATCCCTATTATGTTGATGAACTCTTCTTTTTCCTGAGCAGATAATACATCCGGAGACTTTGACAGTTCATCTCTGGCATACTTTACAAATTGTTCTGCATCACCCTTTTCATGATCGAACCTCAAAGCAGACTGCAATGTGACCGTATCAATGCCCCTGTATTCCATGAAAAAGTTATCTTTATTCTCCAGGCTCATATGTCCCCTGAAAGGCAGTGAACCAGTTCCAAATATGATTCCTATCGGGGTCCCGGTGTCGGCTTCTAATTCGTGAAGCTCACTTATTGCATATTTGCATGAGAGTGTGCTGGCCACATGCCCGAATGTTAGTGCAGAGTCTGATTTTCCCAGAAATACCCTGTATTTTTCGGGTGTTTGATTCAGCTGTTCCTGATAGGCTGTAATTGTGTTTCCTATAATTTCTTTAGCATTCAGAAGTTTGGGAACTTCTTCAATAAGTGGTATTATCCGGGGAACTTCCATCTCAAAACTGAATTCTTTTTTTGCAAGGTTGGTCACATCTATCATGTGCTGCTGGGATTCTACTATCTGGCCAACAGAGCTTGTCATCGGATGCACCAGTTCGTCTATTACCTGAATACCTGTCTGTTTATAGGAGATGTAATTTGCTTCAGCGATGGCCATCATAACCATGAGCTGGCGAAATAGGTTTTCATGAACAGCGCTTGGTACTCTTGGTGTAATAAATATATCTTTGCCAAGAACCAGATCAGTTTCCTCTATGAATTTTGATATTATCTGGGCACTCTGATGATATGGTGTGGTTTTGCCCTCATAGTCCGGCATATATTCATCACAACCGTATTTCATAGCTGCCTCGACTGCTTCATATGTTTCTTCCTGGGTTGATATGTACCTGGATATTGAATCCGGATGTTGTGTACACATCACTTTCGGATACATTTTATTTGATGTCATTTCTGTTCACTTACTCCTTTATACCCCAAGCTTTCCAGTCACAATTAATAAAAATGCCCTAGCTTCGCATTGTTCCATAATAATGCAATAAAGACTAAAAAACACATAATATTACACCAGATAAATATATATCATTTCCTATTGGAACTATTCTGGCCGTTGACTACTTCTACGAGTCACTTAATTTTTCTAATGCTTTTGGAAAACATTAGGAGAATAGATTTGATCAACAGGTTATTCGCTAACCCATGCCTTTGCGTCTGCTAGTTCTTCATTACTGAAAGTTTTTACAGATGCTGGAATAACAAATTTAAATATTTCAACAGTATTGAGTACCCAATCTTTATCTGAAACAACAGCTATTTTTTCAAATGATGTGAAATACTCCTTTCCAACTTTAGCATCCTCTAATAGAGCTTCGCGAGTAAATTTATCAAAATTTTCATCTAGGTGGTAAAGGAAGCAGATCTTTTCATGCTTTTGTATTTTATCTTCAATGAGAGGTTTTAGTATTTTATCATAATCTTCTTCTTTTACTACTCCACTTGCAGTAACTCCAACTACATTTTCTGGCAGATCCTCAATAATTTCTATCATAATGTTTCCCCCATTTCATTCTATAACCCAAGTTTGTCAATTATAAGTAATAAAAGTGTTCTTAGTTTTGTACTATTTG
>SKZM01000042.1 GCA_007127385.1 Methanosalsum sp. | reverse complement strand
TTCTATAGTTATCATTGCAGGTTTCATGAATTTTTGCGTTCCCTGTAGACCAGATTGGGTTTTTCTATCATCACCTTTGTATCTGGTGGAACAGGTTCTGTGATCCATACATTTCCCCCAATCACTGAACGTGCTCCTATTACAGTATCGCCTCCAAGAATTGTGGCTCCTGAGTAGATGATGACATCGTCCTCAATTGTAGGGTGGCGTTTATGGCCTTTGATCAGCTTTCCTCTCTCATCCTTTGGAAAACTCAGAGCACCAAGGGTAACTCCCTGATATACGCGTACATTATTGCCTATACTACATGTTTCTCCAATGACAACACCTGTTCCGTGATCAATGAAAAAACTGTGTCCTATACTTGCAGCCGGGTGGATATCAATTCCGACTGTATTGTGGGCATATTCGGTCATAATGCGAGGCAGGAGTGTTATTTCCTGTTTATGTAGTTCATGGGCAACACGGTAGATGGTAACTGCAAAAAGACCAGGGTAACTGAATATTACCTCATCATAGCTTCTGGCGGCAGGATCTCCGTTATAGGATGCTATAACGTCAGTTGCAAGTACTCTGCGTATTTCAGGAATTTTTTTCAGGAATTTTATGGTCTCTGCCTGTCCCCGATCGACACACTCCGTACATTTCTCTCCATATCGCTGACATTCATGAATTATACTGTTGGTTATCTGTCTTGATAGCTTTTCAAACAGATCTGTGATGGCATTTCCTATCTGGTAGTGGAGATTATTCCTGTCAAGGATCCTGTTATCAAAATACCCAGGATAGAGAATCTTTCTCATGATATCTATTATCTCAATAACCTCATCCCTTGACGGGATAACTGCTGCATCCACATGATCGAAACAGTTCCTGCCCAGACAACTTTCTGTGATGGTATTCACAATATCAGGAATCTCTGCCCTGTAGCGCTTTTCAATCTCTGCGTTTATGATTTCACATTTTTCATAGTGCCTGTCCTTTTCATCCATATATTAAGCTCCATGTCCGTATATATTAATCATATTATAATATATACGAATGATGAAAGAAAACGCCTTTAATAGAAAAAGTTTACCTAAATAATTATAATTACTGGCATAGCGGCAATTGCAGCCTGTTGTTGTTCAAACGATCCTGCTTGATGGACAGAGATGATTAACTACGCAGATATCACATTCAGGATCTCTGGCATGGCATACCCTGCGTCCGTGAAGTATCAGTGTCATTGATAGATCTTCCCAATCATCCTTATCGGCAAGTTCCATTAGCACCCTTTCGATCTTTTCAGGATTTTTACTATCAGTAAACCCCAGCCTTCCTGCCAGGCGGGCAACATGGGTATCCACTGCAATACCACAGTTCTTTCCAAAGGCTCTGGATAGTATTATATTTGCAGTTTTTCTTCCAATACCAGGAAGCTTGAGTAAGCCATCCATATCTTCAGGTATCCTGGAATTGAAGTCCTCTATTATTATCCTGACACTTTCCTTAATATTTTTGGCTTTGTTTCGGTAAAATCCGGTGGAATATACATCCATTTCCAGCTCATTCAGATCAGTTTCTGAAAAATCTTCCAGTGTCTGGTACTTTAAGAACAGTTTTTCAGTGACTCTGTTGACCTGTGCATCGGTGGCCTGGGCTGAGAGAACTGTAGCCACAAGCAACTCCAGAGGATTTTTATAATGCAGGGCAGGTTCTGGGTCAGGATAGTGCACCTTGAGGATGTTCCAGATGAGGGTGAACCTTTCCTGCTCCTCTTTTATAGGAGGTGTTGTTCTATTATTTTTCATGGCCTGTCACTGAACAAAAAAAAAGGGCTGCTTACTGCAACCCGAAATGCTTGATGTTATAATCTGCAATCGCCTGAATCTTTTCGATCTCTTCTGCTCCACCTTCCATGGTGAAAAGATGTTTGAACCGGCGCTGCATCCTGAGATATTCTTCAACAGGTTTTGGCTTTTTGATCTTTTTAACGGATGTGATCTCACCATTCTCCATTTCATACATTGGCCATAGTGCTGTCTGGACAGCCATTTTTCCGATCTCTACGGTCTTTGCAGTATCAAAGCCCCATCCGGTAGTACACGGTGCATGGGCATGGATGTATGTAGGACCTTCAATATCGGCTGCTTTTTTGACCTTTTTCATCAGATCTTTTGGATATGAAAGGGTTGTTGTTGCAACATAGGGGGATCCGTGTGCAGCCATAATTGCTGGCATGTTCTTCTTTGGAAGGGGATTACCAAAAGATACCTTCCCTGAAGGACTGGTTGTGGTAGTTGCATTAAATGGCGTAGCTCCGCTCCTCTGGACACCAGTGTTCATGTATGCTTCATTATCAATACATATATACAATATATCATGCCCTCTTTCAAAGGCACCTGAGATACTCCTCATTCCAATATCCAGTGTACCCCCGTCTCCGGCAAGTACAACGACCTTTGTATCACCTTTTTTGTCCATTGCCTTAAGGGCTGATTCTATACCTGATGCCACTGCACCTGCATTTTCGAAAAGGGAATGTATCCACGGTACCTTCCAGGAACTTGTGGGGAAGGCACTGGTAGTTACTTCAAGGCAACCTGTTGGACTTATAATGATACAATCCTCTCCAAGAGCCCTTAAAGTAAACTTTGCTATCATTGCATCGCAGCATGCAGGACATGCAGTGTGTCCTGGGCTGAACAATTCTTTCATATCAAATCCTCCCTAACATCAATGAACTGGTTCTCGGACTCTATTCCGGATTCCATTGTTTTCTTTGCTGTGTCGATTATACTTTC
>SKZM01000092.1 GCA_007127385.1 Methanosalsum sp. | reverse complement strand
GACAATATATCATTAACATTACACTATTGCAGTGGTGATATTATTGAGTGATAAAAAAACTGAAATTATAAGAATTCTTAAGGAATCCAATGGGAAATCAATATCTGGTGAGGAGCTTGGTGAAGCCCTGGGAATATCAAGAACAATGGTATGGAAATATATCAAGTCCCTGCAAAACGATGGATATCCTATAACATCCAGTCAGAAGGTGGGATATAAGCTTGATCATGTTCCTGATGTACTTTATTCGGAAAACATTATGTCAGGACTTGAGACCAGACTTATCGGACGATCTGTGATATATTATGATGAAGTTGATTCCACAAATAATGCTGCCAAAAGAATAGCAAAGGAATCGGATGATGGCACAGTAGTAATATCCCGAATTCAGAAAAGTGGACGAGGCAGGCTGGGGAGGCCCTGGATTTCTCCAGAGGGAGGTATATGGCTTTCAATAATTATCAAACCAAAAATCTCACTTGAACATGCATCAAGACTGACCATTCTGGCGGGGATTGCGGTTACTAAAACAATGAGAAATATGGACGTTGATGCAGTGATCAAATGGCCCAATGATGTGCTGATCAATAAGAAAAAGGTATGTGGAATATTAACGGAATTGAATGCAGAAATTGAACAGATAGATTATGTGATTGTGGGTATTGGTATCAATGCGAACAATGAAATTGACGATTTCACAGAGGATTTGAGAAAAAATTCCACTACTCTCAAACAGGAAACCGGAAATCCTGTTAATCAGGTAAAATTGGTTCAGAATATTCTTACTGAATTTGAGCAGCAATATATAAGGTTCAATACACAGCCATTCTCTTCAATACTTGATGAATGGATTGAACTCTCAGATACACTTGGAAAACACGTAACCATAATGACTCCTACCAGAATGATATCTGGAAAAGCGATAGCTATTACTGAAAATGGTTCACTGATCGTCAGAAAGGCAGATGGAATATCCGAGGAAGTTATTGGCGGAAGATGCATGTATGAGATCAGTTAAAACTGGATTGTCATTCAGATATTTAGTAATAGCTGTAATTTTACTGGCTAGCTTAACTGTGGTTTTTAATGTAGTTGATTTTACAGCTGCTGCTTCTGATGATGGAGTGCCTGAAAATGAAATACTTATAAATGGAACCGGATTTTATCTCCAGACTGGAGAGGAATGGGATAGATTTTATCAGGGCTATAAGCTGAGGGTCAAATATGTAAATTTTGATCAAAAGAGTCTATGGGTTGAACTGCTTCTAAATGAAACCACCGTTAAAGAAAAGATAATGTATGAAGGTGAACATTTTATCTATTCTCAAAATTCGGTTGAAATATTCAATATCACAGTTGACAGAATATATTCCGGAGCGGGTGAGGAACTGGTAACCTTCAGGCCTGTATATCAGTTTAAAGACCCTTCTCTACCACCTCCTTCACAGGAGCCTGGAAATAATAATGGTTCCACCGATGAAAATGGAACAAATAATGATGAGACTCCAGTAGTCAATGGTTTTGGAATTGAAATTGCTTTAATATCCACAGTAATAGTATCAATTTTAATTATTAGAATTAAATTCAGCAAATGAAAATGTTCAAAAAAGTATCATGAAATATATTATTAAAAGATATTATATAACTTGTAGTTATAACTTAATATCTCCTTTCTCCATCAGTACCTTAAGGTCTTCAAGACTCATCTTACCGCTATTTTCAAACTTCTCTTTAGCCTGAGTATGTTTTTCCTTCATCTTGATTTTATCTTTCTCAAGCTTTATATTATTTAGCTGTTCTAGATAGATATCAAGTTCCTTTCTTAAATTTTCGATTGCTTCTTTAAGAGGGTCTATCTTTGATCGGATAGGATCTGTTGCAGCGTATATTTCTTTTATCTGAGAATGATGTGTATCAGCTTCTTTTCGCAGTTGATCTGCTGTCCTGTAAGCTTCGATCATTTGCACATGGTAATGCTGTGATTCATCAGCAAGTGCCTGTATTTGAGAGTTTATGTCACTATTCTTGTCATATATCTCTTTGGACGATTCGTAGGTCTCAACAAGCTTTTCATGGAGGTTATCTGCATTTAATGCAGCTTCAAGTCTTTGTCCAAGTTCTCTGATCTTATCAAAAAGATCAATTTCATGTTTTAGAGGTATATCCGCATTAAGGAATGTGTCAAGCTCTTCCTGATATGCTCTGGATAGTGATTCAACACTGCCTTTTGAAAGCTGGTTGAGGTTATCGCGTTTATGTTTCAGATTTGTAATAGTATTGGAACGATCGTCTGTTTCTGTTTTAAGTTCATCCCTTTTTTCTTTCAGTTGAGCTATTTGTTCATTTATGGCATCTCTTTTTTTCTTAAATTCCTGGGCATTTGAGACATTTGCTCTGACCTGAGAATTCAAATTATCACGTTTCTGTTTTATTTCATCCACGTTTGTGCGATGCATTTTCAGCTCATTGAAAGCAGATCTTAATGAACGTTCATTTTGATTGAGTTGAGTTCTGATCTCATTAACTTTATTCTTCAACTCTTTTTCGGAGATAGAGGTGACATTATCCATCAAACCACCAAGTTCATTTCATAATTATTGTTCTGTGTTTTCCAGTAAGAAAGAGCTTCTCTGTGACTTTCGATCCTTTTATCAAGCCATTTGTGACGTGGTAATATTTCATCTCTTTCTTCGGTCATCATTTTGATATCTTTTTCAATGCTAGATTCTGTACCATCAATGGAACTGAACTCTTTGTTTGCTTCTATAGATTCCCTGACCTTTTTTTTGATG
>SKZM01000201.1 GCA_007127385.1 Methanosalsum sp. | reverse complement strand
GATAAATGCTTTATCAGGAGGACAGGCAGTGGCGCTGGGGTTTGATTTTGATGGAATTTCTCAGGTACGTCTATTAGCCGGTACTGCCTGATATGATTCCGGCTACCAGATATTATAGAATTGTATGGATATGTGATATCCTGATAATGGATGTGAAAAAAAATGGAGCAAGTAACCATATATACTACTCAGATATGTCCAAAATGTGACAAATTAAAGACGGTCATGAAAAAGAACGATATACCTTTTAAGGAGGCAGACATGTCATCATCGGAATCTCTTACAGAACTTCGTATAAACGGTGTTTTCACCGTCACTGCTCCGGTTCTGCAAGTTGGTGATACATTCCTCACGTATGAGGAACTGTTTAAAGGTGAGAATGTAAATATGGATGCTGTCAACAGCATACTTGATCTATAAATACCGAGGTGGGAGAATGCATGGATGCGGTACAGGTACTATGGCAGAAAACTCGAAAATAAAGGAAATAAAAAAAGATCTTACTAATGAGGATAATCTTGTGACAGATGATATGGAAGTCACTGAAAACAGAACACATCAGGTCCATGTACCAATGCAGCAGACCCTGGAAGGGGAATTTGTTCCAGTAATGCCTAAGGTACGTACAACTGACGGACATATAGTTGACTGGGATCGCAGTGTTGTTGTCAATCAGCTACTTAAGGAAACTCAGCTCTGTGAACAGTTCTATGGCAAGTCTGCAATAACGCCGGAAGAAGCCAGGGGCATTGCAAAGGAGACAGAGAAACGTATTCGTGCAATGAACCTCAAATTTCTTTCAAGTCCTCTTGTAAGGGAACTGGTCAATATAGTTCTCATTGAAAAAGGTCATGTTGAATGGCGTAACATCTCAACCAGGGTAGGTACTCCTGTATACGATGCCTATAAGATAGATATTGGTACAGGATTTGAGGCAAAGGATAATGCCAACCTGCAGGAAAATGCCGAGACATCCCACAAGAAGAAAGCTGATAAGATATCCAAGGAACAGTACCTTCTGCTCCTGCCTCCAAAGGTGGCAGATCTGCACCTTAATGGTGATATTCATATACATGACCTGGAATACCTGGGCACCCGTGCATTCTGCCAGGACTGGGACCTGAGGTACTTTTTCTATTATGGTCTGATGCCAGATGGCTCAGGTACCAAGGCAAGTGTTGCAGGCCCTGCAAAAAACGCTGAGGTTGCTATACTCCATGCGGTTAAGGCACTTGGCAGTGCGCAGACCAATTTTGCAGGCGGCCAGGGTTTTTACAATTTCCTGACATTCATGGCACCATATTTTGATGGCATGGATTATCCCGAGATCGAACAGCTCATGCAGATGTTTGTTTATGAGATGACCCAGATGATGGTCGCCAGAGGCGGCCAGCTTGTATTCTCATCAGTTCAGTTATCACCAGGTATCCCTAAACTGTGGAAGGATAAACCTGTTGTGTACAAAGGTCGTGTATGGGATGGAACAGATAATCCTCTCAGGACATACGGAGAGTTTGAACGTGAGGTCAGGCTCGGGTTCAAGGCTTTGATGAATGTGATGCTTCAGGGAGATTACTGGGGCAAGCCCTTCAATTTCCCAAAACCAGAGATATCCATTGAACCTGATTTTATGCAGGAGGACGAGGAATTCAATAAGGCCAACCCGCAGCTTCCCACATATGATGAGCTCTATACCATGTCCTTTGAACTTGCAACACGGTTTGGCACTCCCTACTTTGACAACCAGCTTCCTGCGTACAGGGGAGCAGGTGAGGGCATTTCATGCTATCAGTGCTGTGCATATCAATTTTCAGCAACAGCAGATGCAGACTCCCACTTTGAAGATAAGCTGTACTTTAGGGACGGAATGCACTTTTCAATGGGTGCCTGGCAGGTTGTGTCCCTTAACTGTCCAAGGGCTGCCTATCGTGCAGAAGGCGATGATGAAGCTCTGTTCTGGGAACTGAGGCGGCTTATGGATCAGGCGGTTGAGGTATTCAAGGTCAAGAGACGCTGGATGGATAATATTATAAAAAATGGTCGCATGCCTTTTGCGACCCAGCAGCCCAAGGATCCTGCTACTGGAAAACGTGGTGCAATAGCTGTGGATATTGATTCACTCGTATATACCATTGGTATTATAGGACTTAATGAAATGGTTCAGCATCATACCGGTATGCAGATGCATGAGTCAAAGGATGCGTTCAAGCTTGCTGTAAGGTGCATGACAGAAATGGAACTGTATGCAAGACAGCTCAGTGAATCTCACTCAATGGAAATTGCCCTTGCAAGAACCCCTGCTGAAACCACATGCCAGAGATTTGCTGTGTCTGATCTTCTCCATAATGAGTTCTCAAAACATGCAGAGAAAATTGTAAAGGGAGATCTTGAATCCACAAGAAAACAGCTAAAGGATACAAGGGATCTGCCTATCTACTATACCAATGGTACGCATGTACCCCCGGGTGCTGATATTTCAATTACTGACAGGATCAATATTGAACATGTCTTTTTCCCTATAGTGGATGGTGGAAATATTCTGCATATCTGGATGGGAGAAGGTCATCCAGATCCTGCAGGTCTCAAGGACTTTGCAATGAACATTGCCAGAAATACCCAGGTGGGATACTTTGCATTTACCAAGGATATGACCGTCTGCATGAACGATTTCCATGTAGCTTCAGGGCTTCTGGATAGCTGTTCCAACTGCAGTTCAGATAATGTGGAACATCTCTCAAGGGTTACGGGATATGTTCAGGCAGTTGGTGGCTGGAATGCTGCAAAGAAGCAGGAACT
>SKZM01000114.1 GCA_007127385.1 Methanosalsum sp. | reverse complement strand
TATTGGATTGCCAATTACAGGTTTTGCTCATTCACCGGATGATATAGACGATCTCATAAAAATGGTTGGAGGCCCTCCTCTGGTGATCAAGCTTCTGGAAGGTACACAGGGTATAGGTGTTGTCCTTGCAGAGACCAGAAGTGCTGCAAGAAGTGTTATTGAAGCTTTTCTGGAGCTGAAAGTCAATATAATGGTACAGGAATATATACGGGAATCCGGAGGGGCAGATATACGCTGTTTTGTAGTTGGAAATAAAGTGGTTGCTTCAATGATGAGACAGGCAGTACCAGGCGAGTTTCGTTCAAATATTCATCGGGGAGGTACTGGTAAATCTGTGAAATTGACTTCTGAAGAACGCAAGACAGCTGTCCAGGCTGCAAAAATAATGGGTCTTAATGTGGCAGGAATTGATATACTCCGGTCTCAAAGAGGCCCTCTTGTGATTGAAGTAAATGCATCTCCAGGACTTGGAGGTATTGAAAGTTCAACAGGTAAGGATATTGCAGAAGCAATAATTGAATTTATAGAAAAGAATGCAAAACCCGGAAAAACACGTACAAAGGGTAAAGGCTAAAAAAATGTCAAAGGCAGAAATGTAAACATGGGTAAAAACAATCAGGGTCTTGTTATTGGTAATACTGAAGTAAAACCAGGTGAGCGCACAGTAGTGGAATTGTCAAAGGCAGGTATATATTCCCAGACCCCTATAAGGATCCCGGTCCATATTATACGTGGAAAAAAGGATGGTCCTCGTCTTTTTGTTCTTGCAGGGATACATGGAGATGAAATCAATGGTATCGAAATTATCAGGCGTCTGTTAAGGTCATCCAGATTTAAGAAAATGAAAGGTACTCTGATAGCAGTTCCTATTGCAAATATTTACGGTTTTATTTTCCTGTCTCGCTATCTTCCAGACAGGCGTGATCTGAATCGGTCTTTTCCTGGTTCAGAGAAGGGTTCTCTTGCAGCAAGACTTGCAAATTTAATTATGACTGAAGTGGTAAGCAAGTGTACTCATGGTATTGATCTGCATACAGGGGCAATTCACAGAAGTAATCTTCCGCATGTAAGGGCAAATCTTGATAGAGAAACAACCGAAAATATGGCAAAAGCATTCAATTTGCCATTGATACTTGATACAAAATCAATAGACGGATCACTCAGGCAGGCATGTGATGATTCAAATATCCCAATGCTGCTGTACGAAGGAGGAGAAGCTCTCAGATTTGATGAGGTCTCAATCCGTGCAGGTGTAAAGGGTATAAGAAATGTAATGCATTATCTGGGAATGCTGTCAACCCCTATAAGAAAAAAACCCAGCAGTATCATCCCCAGAATAGGCAGATCCAGTAGATGGGTGCGTGCTCCAAACAGTGGAATTTTTTATCCGTTAAAAAAGCTTGGAGATCAGGCCAACAAGGGAGAATCCACAGGAGTTATTGTAAATCCATTTGGAAGTGAAGAATCCCCTATAATATCCTCAACTACAGGAATTATTGTTGGAAGAAATAATCTTCCAATGGTAAATGAAGGAGATGCACTGTTTCACATAGTAAGTTTTAAGGATGCTGATTCTATTTCTGCTCATATTGAAGTACTGGAGGATATGGGTCCTTTTATTACAGGTCCTTTATTTGATATTCAAAACAATAAATAACTTTATTCAAAGTATGTCGGCTGAACACAGCTATCAATTCAGGAATCAGATTTCATCATACCTACCCAGTCTGATCCTGATGAAATTATAGATCTCACCGGCAATATCTATATTGCAGCACTGTTCAATCCCTTCAAATCCCGGTGAAGAATTAGCTTCACAGACCTTGAAGTGATCTCCATCAAAGAGAAGGTCTATTCCCGCTATCTCCAGTCCGAATATCTTTGCTGTTTCGTTTGCAAGCCACTCAATCTCAGGTGTGATACTGAATTCTCTGACTGATCCGCCTCTTGAAAAGTTTGCCTTGAAACTATCATCTTTTGCAGATCTTTCAATACATGCTACAGCACGTCCTCCAATCGTAAATACACGAAGATCCCTCCCCCTGCTGCAACCTATAAATTCCTGAAGAATTATATTTATATTACTTTTTGTTTCCTGGATCAACTCCATAAGGTCTGTGAAATTTGATTTATTCTCAGATAAAAATACTCCACTTCCCTGCGACCCGGATACGGTTTTGACCACAAGTGGAAACCCCAGTTGCTCCTTTACAAGCTCTACATCAACAGGATACTTTACAAGCATTGTTTTAGGCACTGGAATGCTCTTTTCTGCCAGAATCTGCTGTGAGTATAGTTTATCCTTCACGGTATCAATACTGTTTGAGGAATTAACTGTATAGACTCCCAATCGCTCAAGGTGTCGAATAACAGCCAGTGCAAAATATGTTGTCCCAGCTCCCATCCTGGGTAACAGAAAATCTGGAAGTTTTACTACTTTTCCATCAAGGAGTACGCTGTTTCTCCCATCCCTTGTAACAATCAGCTCAAACTGTTCAGGTCTGACAACCTTTACATCAATTCCTTTTTTTTCTGCCGCTTCAAGAAAGCGATTTATCTCATAATGCTCTGCTTTTAGACTATCCTGAGATTCCTTGTATAATATCCAGCCCTTCATTTTTGCCCCATTGCCTGGTACAGCAACTATGATCTATAAATCTATCTGTAAATTTAAATCGGTTCTGATATATGGAAATTTAATACCTTTGAATCAATATATCTGGCAACTAATTATCAACTTCTGCTTTTTTAAGTTTAATCCAGAATACACACCCCTGTCCTTCAGGATTATCTTCTACTCCAACTTCTTCTCC
>SKZM01000001.1 GCA_007127385.1 Methanosalsum sp. | reverse complement strand
TTCTCTGTAAGACTTTAATGGGTTCTCTGTTTACTGTTGAACCATCCACCAAGAATAGTGCCAATGGTTCCAAGGATTGCAATATGTGATATCAGTATCAATGTAATGAATATCACTGAAAATGCTCCCAGAAACCCGATGAAAGCCATTCCACTAAACAATGTGCCGATAAGGAATGCAAGTGCTATGCTGGGTATGATCATAATAACCGTCATCCATAACCCTACACTAAGCCCTTCTGAGGTATTGGACGCTGTAAAATAACTCCCTATGAATCCCCCTGCAAGGGGTGCAATAAAGTCAATTCCAGGGACTGCATACAATAGCAATGTACACAGAACGGCAATAATAGCACCTTTTATCTCTTTGATCAGAACATTTCCTCCAGTTTTATTTCAGACTGATGATGAACTCTTCCATTTGGTCAAGAGCTCTTTTTATATCTTCTTTTGAAGCAGCATAAGAGCACCTCAAAAACCCATTTCCACAGCTCCCGAAGACATCACCAGGGACAGTGGCAACCCTTTTCTCATTAAGAAGGCTCTCTGCAAAATCTTGTGAGGAAAGCCCTGTATTTTTGACACTGGGGAATGCATAGAATGCGCCTTCTGGCTCAAAACACTCAAGCCCGATATTGTTCAGACCGCGCACTATAAGTCTTCGTCTTCTGTCATACTCCCTGACCATTTTCTGCATCTGGGTATCGCCGTTTTTTATTGCTTCAATAGCCCCCACCTGTGATGATATTGGAGCACAGAGCATTGTATACTGATGTATGAGCATCATTGATTTTATTATTTCCGGTGCAGCTAACGCATAGGCAATTCTAAAACCTGTCATTGCATATGCTTTTGAAAAACCGTTGAGTAGTATTGTACGCTCTTTCATACCCTCAAGTGATGCAAAACTGGTATGAGCTCCACTGTAGGTCAGACATTCATATATTTCATCTGAGATCACAAAAAGGTCATGTTCGGCTACTATATCTGCAATTTCCTCCAGTTCATTGCGCTTCATCACTGCACCGGTAGGGTTGTTGGGATAGTTTATGATTATTGCTTTTGTTTTGTCTGTGATAGCAGCTTCCAGACTTTCAGGTGTGATCTTAAAATTGTTCGTTACATCAGTTGATACAGGGACAGGGGTTCCACCGGCAAAAATCACTGAGGGGATGTAGGCAACATATGAAGGCTGGACAACGATAACTTCATCTCCCGGATTGACTATGGTCCTTATTGCGATATCCAGTGCTTCACTAACTCCAGTGGTTATTAGTGCTTCATCTCCCGGATTGTAATGTATTCCATGTTTGCGGATGTACATCTTACATACTTCTTCGCGGAGTTCTTTTAATCCGTAGTTGGAGGTATATGAGGTTTCTCCCTGTTCAATTGAATGGATGCATGCTTCCCTTATATGCCAGGGGGTAATGAAATCGGGCTCTCCCACTCCAAGTGATATAACATCATCAATTTCTGAGACCAGATCAAAGAAACGTCTGATGCCTGATGGAGGAATACTCTGTAAATTTTTTGCAAGAAACTCAGTAGGATTGCATTTTTGTCTCATTTATGCTTCTTCCTGATCTGCAGAATTAAGGTGATATCGGTAATCTTTTGAGCTGCTCGGTCTCGTACAGTATTACCCCGTCCTCTTTGTATGTTTTAAGCACAAAATGTGTTGATGTGCTCTGGACGTTATCAAGCGTAGCTATTTTCTCAGCTACAAAAAAAGCTACCTGTTTCATTGATTTCCCACGTACTGTCAGAGAGATATCATGATCGCCTGAAATAAGTCTCACTGACCGAACTTCATCAAATTTATAGAGGCGTTCTGCGATTGCCTGATAACCCAGGCGTCGCTGGAGGGTGACCTTCAGTTCAATGATGGCATATACATAATCCTCTCCAGCAATATCCCAGTCAATTATTGTTTTGTATTTACGAATAACGCCTGTTTTTTCAAACTGATCGATTTTTTGCTTTACCTCATCAACAGAAATACCTGTAAGTTCTGCAATATCCTCATGGCTTGTTCTGGCATCCTGTTCCAGGATTTCCAATATATTTCTGGTTTGATTATCCATGTACTGCATCCTAATTTCATGCGTAAAAAATAAAAAGATCAGGTAAGGAATTATTCAATAAGAACCGCGTTTACAATTCCGTCCTGTCCAGGTCTGCTTGTAACCTTTGCATGACCCATTTCAGTTTTTATAATAGCTCCTTTTGTTATGATGTTCCTTCGAACATAGTGCTCATTTGCAGAGTTCTTCTCAACAGTTTCAATATTTGCTTTCCGGGTAATTCCATCTGCAGGATTTGTTACGTTTGCGACATTACACTGCAGTAGTCTAACCTTACGGTTGCCTCCTCGCGTAGATACGATCTTGCGTCTGGTATTGTTTACAACGGTTTCAGCAGATTCTTTTCCAAGTTCATATTTCCTCTTACCTCTTGAACTCTTGATCTTAGCACCAGTGAATCGCCTTCTAGATTTTCCTTGCCATTTCATAGTTAATCCTCATGCTTTTTATGATTAAATTATACAGAATGATTGTTTAATGGAATAGTTCTCCATGAATGTATAATTTTGTGGACGTAGTCTTACTTATAGGATTCTATATTAACTTTTCTAATACTGGTATAATGTATTGTTCTGTTCATCATTACTACGCTTAGATAGATAATTGATAAATAAGTTTGCTTACATTTACTACTAATATGCTTCGTGTAATATTTCTTGGAACCGGTGGAGCATTGCCGACACGTAACCGAAACCCATCATCAATATTGATCAATAGAGAAGGTGAACTTATCTTTTTTGATTGTGGGGAAGGTACCCA
>SKZM01000177.1 GCA_007127385.1 Methanosalsum sp. | reverse complement strand
TTCCCCTATTATAAAATAATTTGTAAATATGCCTGTCGATTTAAAAAGATCTTTCGGGCCGGAACCCTTTCTTACAACATAAGTCTTTGTTCTATTTTTTCCAATGGCCATGAATATTACAATATTCTGTTGCACACAATGTTTTGAAATCATCAGTCCTGATCTCAAAGGCAGCATTGTGATTGGTATGGATCGGAGCAAAGCTTGATCTCCCCAGATTGATAACCTGATCGTTATCTTTTTTAACCCCAAACAGGGCAATCCATGCAATATGATGCTCTACTTTATTTGGGTGTGGTGTCTCTTTTCCCACATATACACGAACAATATCCATACCACTGACACCCTTTTCTTTTTCTATCTCTATCACCGGAACATGTTTTTCCTTTAATGTGCTTTCTGCTTGCTCATCTATTCCTTTAACCAGTTCCTGAAATTTCATAAATCTACCTCCGTTCTATTATTTTTTTCTGTTGTCATTTATTTTTTTAGTCATGATGCTCTTCAATTGAAAATGAATTGAAATATCTATTTTTAGCTGAACAGTTTAATCTACATCTGGCCTTATGATCCACACATTCAATAAATTCAAACTTATCCCTCTGAATCTATAAATATCACTGTGATAAGGTATTTACGGTATTGTACCAATAATACATATTCTTAAAATATCTGGCTTTGATCATCTTTAGTATAAATCTCATATGTGAAAATGGATATTCCGGATTGATCTGTCTAAGATTGGGAGAACTCTGTTAATGGTTGCAGCATTTATTACACTTTTCGCAGTTATTATAATTTCACTTCTTATAACAAGGGTTGCAACAATTGCACTGACACTAACCGGTCTGTCCCGTGAAGTGGCGCGTTTTCAGGCTCGTTCTGCCCTTACCGGATCTGGCTTTACAACCACAGAGTCTGAAAACATGATGATCCATCCTATAAGACGAAGGATACTCATGCATCTTATGCTGGTGGGAAATGCCGGAATAGTAACTGTAATTGCTTCCAGTGTAGTTATTTTCTTAAACCCCGCCGAAGAGACTTTCATTAACTATCTGATAGTTTTTGTAATTGGCACATCAATAATTGCTCTGATCACAAAGAGTGCAAGGATGGACAAAATTTTAAACCGTGCTATCGCTTTTGCCTTAACCAGATGGACTGATATTGAAGGATCGGACTCTGCAAGCCTCATCTATCTTGGAGCTGATTATCAGGTATCTGAACTTAAAGTTGAATCCAAAGACTGGCTTTCAGAGAAAAGGCTTATGGACTTGAACCTTGCTGAGGAAGGAGTGCTTGTACTGGGTATCCAGAAACCATATGGTGAATATGTGGGGATACCTGCTGCAGATACTCGAATAAAAGCCAGGGATGTTTTATTCCTTTATGGACGAGGCAGTGCGATACAATCACTGGACCGAAGAAGGCGTGGAATCCGTGGAGAACTGGAACACTCAGAAGCAGTTGAACAACAGAAAGAAATTTCAGATAAACAGGAAAAATATTCACAATGAAAAGAAGTTTCATGTATAAATGTCATTTTTAATTTATTGCATAATATCTTTATTTCAGAAAACTTATTCAAAACTGCTTTTATATGATATTTGAGTATATTGGAACTCAGGTTAGAATCTGTTTCAGACCCAGTGCCTTAATATATATTAAATATAAGTCAAACTATTAGTATCACATTTAAATATACTAATGACTCTGTAGATAACTGGTTAATTATTGTGTTATGATTATTGGAGTGTTTCAATGTCAATTTCCAAAGAATATGTTCCCTATGAAATCGAATCAAAATGGCAGAATACATGGAATGAGTCAATTTATTATTTTAACTGGGATGAAGCCGATCGTCCTCAGTATATTATAGACACCCCTCCTCCATATCCCACAGGAAATTTCCATATAGGTAATTCTCTAAACTGGTGTTATATTGATTTTATAGCCCGATATAAAAGGATGAGGGGATATAATGTAATGTTCCCTCAGGGATGGGATTGCCACGGCCTGCCCACTGAAGTGAAAGTGGAGGAGATATACGGCATAACCAAGAATCAGGTTCCAAGATCTGAATTTAGAAGAATGTGTGAAGAGCTCACCTCTGAGAACATCAGAAAAATGCGCGAAACAATGATGATGCTTGGATTTTCAATTGACTGGAGCAATGAGTTCATAACCATGGATCCTTCTTATTATGTAAAGACACAGAAATCATTTGCTAAAATGCATGATAAAGGTCGTATATATCAGGAGGAACATCCTGTCAACTGGTGTCCAAGATGTGAAACTGCCATAGCTTTTGCAGAAGTTGAGTATGAATCAAGGCAAACATATCTCAACTATCTTTATTTTGATGATCTCAAGATCGCAACTACCCGACCGGAGCTGTTAGCTGCATGCGTTGCAGTTGCAATAAATCCTTCAGATGAGCGATATAATGATTTTATAGGCCAGAATATCAAAGTTCCTATCTTTGGGCATGAAGTGACCGTTATTGCAGACGATGATGTGGACCCTTCATTTGGTACCGGTGTGGTTATGATTTGTACTTTTGGTGATAAACAGGATGTCAGATGGTGGGTAGAACATCATCTTCCTCTCAGAAAGGCAATTGATAAAAACGGTCTTATAACCGAGATTGCAGGTAATTATGCCGGCATGAAAATACCAGAATGCAAAGAGGCAATTGTTGAAGATCTTAAAAGTCAGTCTCTCATTTACAAACAGGAACAGATCGAACAGAATGTGGGCATGTGCTGGAGATGTAAAACACCTATCGAAATTCTGTCTGAAAAACAATGGTTTGTTAAAATAAATTCTGAAGAGATACTTTCAACAGCTGATGAGATA
>SKZM01000190.1 GCA_007127385.1 Methanosalsum sp. | reverse complement strand
GGAGTTCCCTTTGACGCAACCTCATCATATAGAAGTGGAAGCCGCTGGGCCCCCGATGCCATGAGAAAAGCATCTCTTAACTTTGAAAGTTATAACCATTTCTACGAAATTGATCTGCAGGATCTGGCCATCCATGATGCAGGTAATTTTGAAATATCAGCGTCAATTGATGAAACACTTCATGATCTACTGGTCACGGTCAGGTCCATAGTATCAGATAATAAAATACCTATCATGCTTGGAGGAGAGCATTCAATGAGCCTGCCGTGCATCAAAGCCTGTGCAGAAAATGCAGGAAATGATTTTGGAGTACTTGTACTGGACGCACATCTGGATCTAAGAGATGAGTATGCAGGAGTTAAATACAATCATGCATGCGTATCAAGGCACATACTGGAAGAAGTTACTGAAAATTACGTAACTGTAGGTGTCAGGAGCGGTGCCGGGGATGAATGGGATCTGGCACAGGATAGGAACATATGCTATTACACTCCCGAAGATATAGCAATGAAAGGTATTGAGAAGGTGGCAGATGAGATTAGGGACTATCTGGACTGCAGCAGCATATATATTTCTCTTGATATGGACGTATTTGACCCGGCGTATGCCCCGGGACTGGGTACACCTGAGCCTTTTGGTATGAATCCGTGGGATGTCCGAAAATTGATACACAGGTTTGCACCGATGTCAATAGGTTTTGATATAGTTGAAATAGCACCTGATTATGACAGTGGCCAGGCTGCCATTCTTGGTACCAAGATAATGCGAGAGTTCATTGCAGCGTCTGCGTCCAAAAGTACAAAAAATCCAATGAATAGTTAAATATATGGTTTTACCTCAATATCTGGATAATAACAATGATAGATGATAATGACGAAATAGAGACTGAATGTTCGGTATGTTCACCAAAGACACCGGTTCTACACGAGATTCTAAAAAGCGGTCAGAATCCGGTGGTAAGATGCATGGACTGCGAGCATGTCCATCCTGTGACAATAGAAAAGAAATCACCAGTTGATATCAGGATAATTGTAAGTGAAGGGGACAGGTCATTTGACCTGATCATGCCAATGGATCCTGAAGATGTGGTACATGTCGGCGAAGAATTGATTGTGGACGATGAAACATCAGGTGAAGCATATCCTGTGATAATCACATCAATCGAATCAGGGGACAGGAGAGTTCAAAGTGCTATAGCAGAGAAGATCGATGCACTATGGACAAGAGCTACCGGCGAGGTTAATGTCAAAATCTCAATTCATTCAGGTACTGAAACAATTCCTGTTACCACAACTGTTCCGGGAGACAGGGAGTTTATTGTTGGTGAAGAAGAGCAGGTTGGAGGAAAGTTCTTTGTCATCACACAGATAAAAGTACGGGATGGAAAATTTGTATCAAGGTCAGGTAATACTGTCAAGGCCAAGCACATAAAGAGAGTTTTTGGCAGGAAAAAGAGTCGAAACTGGGGAGAGGGTAGGACTGCATGGAGTTTGAAGAAAAGAAGAAAAGAATGATCAATGGCCTTAAAGGACAGGGAATAAGTCAAAAGGTACTTGATGCAATCGCAAAAGTAGACAGGCATCGGTTTGTTCCAGAGCAGCTGGAAGGTGATGCATATTATGATACACCCCTTCCGATAGGGCACAATCAGACAATTTCCGCCCCACATATGGTGGCTATGATGTGTGAAATACTCGATCTTGAGAAGGGACATAGAGTACTTGAAATCGGTGCGGGATCAGGATATAATGCCGCAGTGATGGCAGAACTGATTGGAACGAATGGCCATATATATACCATTGAGCGGATCAAACCCCTTGTAGATTTTGCAAAGAATAACCTGGAAAAAGCGGGCTATTCAAATGTTACGGTGATTCATGGTGACGGATCTGAAGGATATTCCTCTGCAGCTCCATATGACCGTGTAACTGTTACTTCCGCAGCACCAGACATACCAGAGACTTTCCTGGAACAATTAAAACCAAGAGGTATACTCCTGATTCCGGTGGGCATTCCATATCAGGAATTGTATCTTGTTCGAAAGGATTTAGATGGCAACATACATAAAGAGCCAAAGGGAGGAGTAATGTTCGTTCCCCTTGTAGGTAAATATGGGTTCAGGAAAGACGACGGTTATTGAAAATCCAATATTCAATATAACATATATTTTGCTGAATAGGGTTGTCCTTTAACCAGAACTGCTCTGTAAACGAATCTGATGATTGCCGGTACATTTGACAAAGTGTTCCTCACAGGCATAATTACGTTAATAATTGTATGAAAATATTGATCAACAATTATTTTAGCTTGAATGAAAGTATACAGATATTATGCTTACAAAAAGAATCATACCATGTCTGGATGTCACCCTTGACGAAGCTGGCGGAACTGTTGTCAAAGGAATCGAATTCGTCAATTTGAAAAAAGCAGGAGACCCTGTAGAGCTTGCAAAACGTTATAATGAACAGGGTGCAGATGAACTTGTATTTCTGGATATCACTGCCTCCCATGAAAAGCGTTCAACAATGATAGATGTCATTGAAAGGACTGCAGATGAAGTGTTCATTCCACTGACCGTTGGAGGCGGGGTTGGTTCTGTAGATCACATCCGCCAGATATTACGGGCCGGTGCGGATAAGGTTGCAATAAATACTGCTGCCGTAAAGAATCCTGAACTGGTGAGGGAAGCTGCAGATATCTTTGGATCCCAATGTATTGTTGCAGCAGTGGACTGTAAACGAAATACTGATGTTGAAAATAATCCGGATAAAACAATACTTACACTGGAAGACGGTACTCCTGCCTGGTATGAGGTGGTCATATACGGAGGACGCAAGAGAACCGGTCTGGATACAGTCCAATGGACACAGAAACTGCAGGACATGGGTGCAGGAGAAATACTGCTTACAAGTATGGACAGGGATGGAACATATGACGGGTTTGACATTCCCATAACAAATAAACTATCCCTTGAACTCGAGATACCAATTATAGCATCCGGGGGTGTTGGAAACCCGGAACATATCTTTGATGGATTTGTCAGTGGTAAAGCCGATGCTGCACTTGCTGCCAGCATATTCCATTTTGGGGAATATACCATACTTGAGGTAAAGGAATATCTCAAAAATAAGGGAATACCTGTTAGAATATAAGACATAATATGCAACAATTATTTATCCCTTTGATCCAGAATAGCCGGCAATGAGCAGGAAAGTAGAGCTCCTGGCACCTGCCGGCAACAGGGAATCCTTCATGGCAGCTCTTGAGAATGGAGCAGATGCCATATATATAGGTGCGCAATCACTCAGTGCAAGGCACTATGCAGATAACTTTTCTCCTGAAGAAATAAAGGATGCAATTGATCAGGCACATTCAAGAGGAGTAAATGTATATGTTACAGTAAATACACTCATAAAAGACAGTGAAATGGATCATGCCATTGATCTTATCCATGAACTCTATATTCACGGTGTGGACGCCATAATTGTCCAGGACCTGGGGTTGCTTTACCTGCTAAGAGAGAAGATGCCGGATCTACCCGTTCATGCCAGCACCCAGATGAACATTCACAATACTGAAAGTATCAGGTTTCTCCAGGAAACTGGTGTTGATAGAGTGATACTGGCACGGGAAATGAACCTGGATGAAATACACACCCTCAAAAAAAACACAGGAATGGATATTGAAGTTTTTGTACACGGTGCCATCTGTTTTTCCTACTCAGGTCAGTGCCTGATGAGCAGTATGATAGGAGGTAGAAGTGGAAACCGGGGTCACTGTGCCCAGCCCTGCAGACGAAAATACAGGCTCAGGAACAAAGGAGAAAATGTGGAAACAGATGGGGAATACCTGTTAAGTACAGGAGATCTCTGTACTGCTACAATACTACCCCAGCTTATTGAAGCAGGAATTGATTCCTTTAAAATAGAAGGACGGATGAAAAAGGCAGAATACGTGGCCGGAGTTGTCAGGATATACAGGCGCCTAATTGATAGATATATGGAGGATCCTGAAAATTATTTTGTCCAGGACAGCGAGTTGGAAGAACTTACTCAGCTTTTCAACCGGGATTTTTCAACAGGATATCTCATTCCAGGTGAAAAACTTCTGAGCATACAGCGTCCATATAACAGAGGTATGATAGCAGGAGAGGTTATAGGATACAACAGGCAACGTTCTAGTATACGTATCAGCCTCTGTGAAACCCTGAGACTTAAAGACGGGATCGGCATTGAATACGGATGTGATGACGTCGGACTGATAGTCTACAAAATGTATGAAAACGGAAAACCTGTGGATAAAGCAAAAAGTGGTTCTGTAGTAGAAATACCGTCGGATCATGTATTAAAATCCGGTACTGTATACAGGACAATGAACAATCTTCTGATCAATGATATCAGATCAACATATATGTCACCTGCAAAAGGCAGAAAAGTACCTGTAACAATAGAGGTTTCTGCAATTGTTGGGGAGCCTCTAAAGATCCAGGTAAAGGATATGGATTCGAATCGGGTTTATGTCCATTCAGAGTACATTATTGAAAGGGCAAGGACAAAACCAACAGACAAAAGCCAGATAGAAGATATCATGAAAGGATTGGGAAATACCATATTTGAACCAGAGAATGTGATTATAAAATCAGGGGACGATATATTCATACCTCTTGGACAGCTCAAGAACACCAGAAATCAGGCGATCAGAGATCTTACTGATATCAGAGTAAAAAAATGGAGAAGAGGTTCAGTGCTATCTGAAAAATATTCGCAGCCAGTTATTGAAAGCAAGCATAAAAAAGACACTGAGAAGTGGATAGATAATAGGGATATATATCTGAGTGTCCTTGTAAATAGCCTGCAGGATATGAAAAACTCAATATATGCAGGAGTTAACAGGATATACTTTGCAATTGATAGTCAACATTCATTAAACACATTGAATCTTGATGATATGGTACAGTACGCACATAGTGCCGGCTGCAGTATATATTTCCATACACCACGTATTACCAGAGAGGACGATATGGAGATGCTACATAAAATATTCTCATATGCATCACAGAAAGCAGATGGCGTACTGGTATCCAATCCCGGTACATTCAGGATTGCAAAAGAATTTGATCTGCCGGTAATTGCCGATTATCCAATGAACATATTCAACACCCCATCCCTTAAATTTATTCTGCAGAAAGGAGCCTGTAGTACGGTACTCTCTCCTGAGCTAACAATGGAACAGATTGAGGACATTGCACAGAATGGTTCTGTGGAATGTATTGTACATTCGAAAATGACCCTCATTGAATCAGAGTGCTGTGTGATATCAGACATATTCGGGAGTGATGGATGCAAGATGTTATGCAGGGATGCAGAATTTGAAATCGTGGATGAGAAGGGATATTCATTTCCACTGAGGTTCAAAAGTAAATGCAGAACTTCCCTGTTAAATTCCAGAACACTGTGTATGCTGGATCATATCCCGGATATTATCAAAGCCGGTGTATCCGGAGTCATAATTGATGCCCGGGATCTGGATGAAAACCTGAAGAAAACTGTGAAACTGTACAGGAAGGTAATTGACAATACACTTGCAGGACCTGACCAGGTATCCTGCATTCTGAAGGGATCAGAATATACTACGGGACATTATTTAAGGGGAGTCCTCTGAAAAATATCATGATCCAGGAAATTTCCGGAAGATTTAGCAGATGATTCCGAATACAGATTAATTCCACAATATCCGAAAAACGATTATTCTCAGGAAAGGTTAAATAATTTCAAACCGATCTAGTGATAGATAAAAATGATAGGAATACCTGAAGTAACAACCATTATACTCGCAGTACTGGCCGCAGTGATTCTGTATATGCTTCTCAAAACTGTAAAGAGCCTTGTGATCAATGCAATACTGGGCCTGATCATACTGGTTGGTGCAAATATACTGTTCGGACTTGGAATCGCATATACATGGGTAGTAATACTGATCTGCGCAATTGGTGGAATATTTGGTGCACTTCTGATAATACTGTTGAGCCTGCTGGGAATTGCATTTTAAGGCAGGTATGTCCATAACAGTATGAAACAAATATTGAGAGCCTTATCTGAACAGTTCATATTGAACCTATGACCCCCTGAATAGTGTGGCGAATATATTCCTTACCCCTGAACATCTTTTTGGATTTCGCTTCTTCTATATCCATATATCCAGAACAACTGAACAGTTCTTCAATCTCTTCAACTGTAAAATAGTGGTAGATAATCCCGTTTTTTCTCAGGAAAGTATCTTTTTCAACTTCATCTCCTCCGTACCTCATATCCTCCACACCAAATACTTCAAAGAAAAGATAGCCGTTATCCTGTATTACCCTTAGAATTTCCTCTGCAGCATCTGCTCTTTCCTTCTCAAATAAGTGATGCAGAACCCCATAACATACAATGCCATCAACTGAATTATCGCACAGGGGAAGATGAGTTATATCTGAGACCATATATTCTGCACTACATCCATACTTACCAAGATAAGACCGTGCAGCCCTGATGCCATTCAAAGACACATCTATGCCAATAACTCTATAGTTCCTTGAGAGTGGTAACAGATAGCGTCCGTTACCACATCCTGCATCAAGTATCCTTGATCCTTCAGGCAGATTTTCCCTGATAGTTCTGATTGATCTGGGACCACCCCATACAAGAGATTCATATTCCCGATCCCATGCCCTGAAATGTGGTTTTAGATCAAAATTACTGATCTCCGGGTTCATATCGAAATGCCTCAGTAAACCTTCGTACCAGAAAATCACTCTCAAGAGAAGATAGGAACCATCCGGCCTTGGGGCCAGAGCTCTGTCCAAGTATCACTGTGTATATTGCCTTGAAAAGATCTTTGGGGTTTACCTTCAGTTCAGTTTCATCACATTCCAGGATGTCTGCCATCTTGCTGTGTATCCTGGATCCCACATCCTTTGCCTGATATACAAGGTTATGGTATTGTTCACCACTCATGTCCCCCTTCTCATCAATCACCTCAGCCATGGCTGCCAGAAATGCCTTCTGGACATCGGAGAGAGTGGCAGTCTGGGGGGGCAGATCATCCCTTACACTAAACTTTGCAAATGGGGGAGCATACATATCAAGCCAGTTTGATACATTATCTACAAGTTCCTTTATACATCTGCGATCATCTGTACTGTATCCTGCCCTCTTTAAAATGTTGAGTATCTGTTCTAAATCACCATGTGCAACCTGATGTAATGTTACCATGTGCTTGAAGGGGATTTCAGTATGGCATATCCCACTTGCTTTTGAGAGTTCAAGCACACGTCTGTTGTAGTCAGGAGGCTGATCAGCCTGATTTAGACGCTCATATTCATCAACCAGTGTGAGCAGGGGAAGTCCGGGATCAAACTGAATATGCTTTCCAGGCCTGGTCCTTATGATCAGATACCTGAGAACCTCGGGGGGAACTACTTTCAGCATATCGGAGATCGATACCACAACACCGGTTGATGAGGACATGGCACCCTTATCCGCCAGCATGATCCATTCATATACCACCGGATGAGGTGGTTCGTATCCAAATATTTCCCGGGAGATCAATTTTCCTGTATCATAGGACCCACCTCTTGATGCATGGTCTTTTCCAAATGGCTCCACTGTAACACCAAGTATCTTCCACCTTGCAGCCCAGTCAACACGCCATGTGAGCTTACCGCCCCCCTGCATGAATACTGTTCCGGAATGTCCACAGGAACA
The DNA here is from genome assembly GCA_007127385.1 of Methanosalsum sp. Taxonomy (GTDB): domain Archaea; phylum Halobacteriota; class Methanosarcinia; order Methanosarcinales; family Methanosarcinaceae; genus Methanosalsum. The sequence goes on along the minus strand of SKZM01000190.1, from coordinate 3,164 downwards.
GGTATAGTCCACGGTTTCAGAATCAATATCAAAGTCTGTCACTACTGTAGTATTGATCCTGCCGCATTCCTCACATATAGGATTGAAAGGGCTCCAATCACTGGCAGGCTTTCTGCCGGAAACTTCCGATAATATGGCAGCAATTTCATCTCTTTTTATGAGTGCTGTCTTAACAGCCTCAGTATAGACACCACTCTTGTAAAGTTCATCCGCCCTGTATACCTGTGGCTCTATACCCAGTTTTTTCATTGACTCAAGGAAAGGATTTAGAAAATGTTCTGCATAATTGGCACAGTTTCCGCAGGGACAGGGAATCTCTGATAGTGGCATGCCAACATATTCAGAATATTTCTGGGGGAGGAATGGATAGACCTTTCTAAGCGGATCAAAGGTATCAGCAATATAGATCAGCTTTACACTGTCCTCCATATCCAGCAGGGCACGGTAAACTGCATCTGCTGTAACAACCTCCCTCATATTACCAATATGTATGTGCCCTGAAGGAGTGATCCCTGTTGCAACAACATTTTCTTTTCTCTGTTCCAGTACATCCTCTGCTACAACATCTGCCCAGTGTATGATTTCTGCCATTATTTCACCAGATTCTGCTTAAATTTAACCAAGTCCATATTGAATATTCCATAATATTAGCTATTCCTGTGTCTCAAAACTTCCTGTGAGACAGGACAAGCATTTGTAATACACAAAAATAAGTCCTCTACTATAAGTTCATTTCCTGCATGTTAAATGTTTTAAAGGATAAATTATTTATTCCACATCAATATCTAGAATAATTAATATGGTACCCAGAAAAGCATTCATGACAAAAGGTGTTGGAGTCCATAAGGATAAACTGGCATCTTTTGAACTAGCATTACGAGAAGCAGGCATAGAGAAATATAACCTGGTAACCGTTTCAAGCATTCTCCCTCCCAACTGCAAGGTGATTTCAAAAGAGCAGGGATTAAAGGAACTCAAGCCCGGTGCTATCGTCCACTGTGTTCTTGCAAAGAGCCAAACAGATGAACCGTATCGGACCATGGCCGCAGCCATTGGAAATGCTATTCCGGTCAATGAAGATAACTATGGATATATATCCGAGCATCATTCTTTTGGAGAAGATGAAAAAACCGCAGGAGAATATGCAGAGGATCTGGCAGCAACAATGCTTGCAACTACCTTTGGAATTGAGTTCGATGTTGATTCTGCCTGGCATGAAAGGGAGGATGTATATAAGGCAAGCGGGCATATAATAGATACAACCCATATATGCCAGTGTGCAAAAGGTGATAAGAGCGGGAACTGGACAACTGTAGTAGCAGCAATGGTATTTGTGGAATAATGAATTGAAATTACATTACAGTTCAGGCAACTATTATGTATTGCATCCATTGCAATACATAATTCATTTTCTTCCGCTAATTAAAAATATTAATAGATCAACCTTGATATTATGACCCGTATAACGCAGAACCATTATAAGAATACTCAAAGCGTACTGATAGATATATTTCAGATGTACAATTCCAGAGAACCAGATTCAGTTGAAATGCAATCACTCCTAACAGAATTGGGCACCCATGGATCACACTCCAGAAAATCAGTGATCTATGAATATGAGCAAATGCAGCACATCCACACAAAAAAAGTTATATCAGGATCATACAGGACCTGAATTTTCAGACATTGGAACGGATAGGTTCAATGATCTGAAATATTCTAGCAGTCAACTGCCATATCAAGAAAATCTTCAATATCATCCTCAATTTCTTTAAAGTAACTGTGATCCTTGACAACATGTCTTCCATTATCAATTGAATCAAGGAAACCATACCAGTATACAACCATACCCTTCCCGTAACGACTTTGATAATGACGCAACTGTCGATGGTGGTGACTGGAATGTTCCTTATCACTTCCAAACAGAGCTTTACTTTCAATCCATGATATCATATTTCCATCAATTTCAAGTGCATTCTCAAGTAAGAAATCAGGAGTTTTGGATGCACCTTTTCTTTTCAGATCCTCTTCTGTGAGAAATCGGACTTTTTTGATCCCAAGCCATTTTTCAAGCAGTAACTCACCTGTCCTGCCGCGAATATCATGCATTCTGTGTGCTTTTGGGGAAAAAAAACAGTCTGTATCCAGAGCATTGACAATCTCATTTCGAAGACGTCTGTCAGATATCTGTTGCGGATTCTTAAGTATTTTTTTAGCAGGATGACCCATTTCCTTAAGTATCATAGAAGCCATCAATGAAGCAGGCAGATGATTGTTATTTGCAATACTGAGAATACTTTTACCTGCTTTCCATTGTTTTAAATGTATCCTTCTTTTTTTGTTCACACATGGATGTATCCTTTTTACCCGGGATACTATTTTTTGATTGAAAATAGTTAAGATAACACCTACAGGCTCTCCATACTCAGAAGAAATGGATCTGACATCCTCAATAGAATTCAGGGATGTATATATCTGATTATAGGTTTCAATATCCATTCTCTCCTTCTCCGGTCACCTTTATTTTCAAGAGGCACTCAGTACACCTTTTTTTTGTGCAATAGTTTTTTGCATATTCTACAATCAGTGCATGAAATTCCTTATATAGCCCTGTATCTTCCGGGATTTCAGATTCAAACAGTTCCTGTAGCTGTCTATAATTACCACTAACATCCATACATTCCATGATCCTTGTGGTATATGCATCAATAACAAATTTTGGTTTTTCGCCAGCATATAATATAATGCTGTCTGCAGTCTCATAGCCTATTCCTTTTAGGGAAAGTAGTTCCTTTCGCATTTCATTTACAGGCATTGAAAAAATATTATTTTCTCCCCTTTTCCTGAAATGCTGCGCAATTTGCTTTAAACGTGCAGCTTTCTGCCTGTAAAAGCCACAGCAATACACAAGTTCTTCAATTGTCCCGATATCGGCTTCTGCCATATTTTCAGGGTCAAGAAGGCCCTTTTTTTGTATCTGATCTATAGCTCTTTCAACATTTGTCCATTTTGTCTGCTGTGTTAAAACTGCACCAACAACAACTTCAAAAGGAGTATCTGCAGGCCACCAGTTCTGTGGTCCGAATTCATTGAAAAGAATATTATATATTCGTATCAGATCTACAGATTTCATGACTCAGGCCGGTTCAAAATATCCAGTATTT
>SKZM01000033.1 GCA_007127385.1 Methanosalsum sp. | reverse complement strand
TATCTAACGAGGATAATGATATCTAAGTTTATTAATTCATTTTAAATTAGAACATATGACGTGCCTTAAGTTTAGTAGTTTAACTCGCATATTGCAATAATGGGAGTGATATTATGGAACTGACCCAAAATTAATTTCAGTCGAAAGTCCTGTATGCCATATGAAACTTGAGGAGAATACTGCAAAGTTTAAAAGGATACCGTCACTAAATTGCTGTGAAATTATAATTTGTCCTGTATCTTATTCGAGTTCGACAAAAACCAAAAAAACATGAATATATATGATTTAATCACAGATTATCTAAACGATAAGAATATTCTGCATTGAGGATTTTATTTTCCGCGGATTCGATTCTTTTTCTGCGGTTGTATGTATAAGTTCATGCCTAATACCTTCTTTTTATTGGATAAATATCCAAAGTTAGTGTTGTGGAAAAATTGAGCATCATGCTGTTTTTAAGAAGCCTCGGGCGGGATTTGAACCCGCGACCTCGTCCTTACCAAGGACGCGCTATGCCTCTAAGCCACCGAGGCTCATTGTAAGAATAATGAGTTGATTCCACCAGATGTTGCGAATCAATTATGAAGGTTTCGGTTGAAACCGGAAAATGTCAGAGGTTCCATCGCTCATCTACCGGGAAGCTCTCTTTTATCCACATGAGAGTATAGCCGTGATGCATTATCCGGTATGTTCTTGAGAGAACCTTATGGCATCCAAAAAGTTCTTCGCCATTATCAAGCCGGATGGTTTCAAAATCCCTGCGGGTTTCAATTCCATGATTTCTCAGGATCTTGCCTATTGGAATATCTGCCCTCATCAGATCCTGCTGCATTCCAGGAGGCATTCTTGAGAGAGGAGACATGGATGTGGCATGTACATACTCAACATCACCTGCCATAAGTGTCACAGTACGCAGATTGACATCTTCACCGCCAGCCACCTCAAGCACTGATGCCATCTCAGTATCAGCCTTAACCACATGCTGGTTCTCTGTGATTACTGAAACGTCATTTCGGGTCATGATTTCAAGAAGGAATGTTACTGACCCGTCCGTTCCTGCACATACCCTGAGGCAGGTGGGAATATCAAGCTCCTTCAGTTTTTCAAGGAATGCCATAGCAATTCTTCACAGGATTTACTTGGTAACTTCCTTTTTAGCCTGCTTTACACGCTCTTTTGCAGAATATCCTGTGGCATCATCAAGAAACTGCCTGAAACGCTTATTGGTATCAAGTATCACATTTTCATCGGTAACATCAGTATCAGATACTGTATCCACCACAAGTTTCTTGTTCTCTATCCAGACCTGCATCTTTGAGATCGCGCCATAAGATGCCACAAGCCGGTCATCTGTACGTTCTATCTCCGGAAAATTCTCTTCAAGGACTGAATAAATACGATCAAGATCAGGACTGTAACCGCGTTTTAGTTTGTATGACTGCATTTTAAAACCTCTTATTACAACCTCTTTATTCCGGATAATAGCTACATATTTTACTTAATCCTTTTGATTTAAAAACAGTAAGCGATCATTTTTTATTCAATTGAGGATATCATTTCAGGAATACCAAAGCCATATACAGGTGATCAGAATGCCTAAAAAATTATCATTTGAAGATCTTATAGCAGAGAAAGAGAAAGAGGCAGAGGATGCAGGAAACATTGAACTTGAGGATATGTACGACCTGATAATACCACCGGGAACCCCTTCATATATCATATATGACCTTGTGGAAGAATTCGATCTTGAACCTGTGGACAGGAAAGTTAAGGTCAATATCGTAGACTGTGATGAACGGGATGTGCTGGCACTCCGGGGTCAGCTGGAAGATGTCCAGGAAGCCGAAGAGATTCTCTACAGGGAACTGAAAGCCTGGGCAGAAGACCAGGAATAAATCAGAAGTCCATATTTATACCGGTAATGGTATCACTGTTAAAATCAAAAACTGTTGCTTTTGAATTCTCATTGAAAATCTCAAGTCTGCGGCTATCATCAATCGAACCGATCACAGCTGCAGTAATACCTGCATCCCTGAAGATACGTATACATTCTGATACATTCTCCTCTTTTGCAGTAAGAACATAACCTGTTGCAGGATAAACCTTAAGCCACTGTTCAAGATCAACTGAATCAGGGACAGGAATCCGATCAAGATCAACCATTGCACCCACCTTACTGCTCTCACACAGCATTCCCAGAGTACCAATGGTTCCCGGGTTGCTGATATCCTTGCCGGCGGTTACAATTCTTGCCTCACCGATCTTCTGCATTACCATATACATCTCCCTTACCCTGGAAGGATCCTTAAATGATGTCGTATCCCAGCTATAGGGAGAGTTGGGGCCTATCCTACCATCCATATCATAGGCTGCAATGACCACATCACCGGCCTGGGCAGTATCACTCCTGATAATGCAGTCCTTTTTAGCTATTCCAATAATAGCAACGGATATTGAGGTATAGGGAGTGTCCGGGTGCATGTGTCCGCCAACCATGGGTACACTGAATTTCTTAACACCATCAGATATTCCTTTTATCAACTGCTCGCAGGCATCCATATTATCTGTTGACAGAATATTGACCATTGCCAGGGGGCGCCCGCCCATGGCAGATATGTCATTTACATTCACAAGCACTGAAGAGTATCCAGCCCACCATGGACTTGCCTCTGTAATTTTGCCCCATATGCCGTCTGCTGCAAAGAGGATCACGTCATCTCCTCCAATACCAATCACTGCAGCATCATCACCAAAATCTATGATCGTTCCCTGATAGTCAGAACGAACACTTTCAAAAATACGGACAATATCTTCAATTGGCTTCTTTCGGGTAAGACCTTCAAATTCCCTGATGTCGCGGACAATTTT
>SKZM01000005.1 GCA_007127385.1 Methanosalsum sp. | reverse complement strand
TGAGATGATGAACCAATTGTTTCAATGATTTTTACAAATGTCATTTATACACCCTTAACTTAATGATTTAACCATGTATAAGCGCAGGAAGACAGCGTGTACAAACCCACACACTTTCCATATTGTGCCTTGTAGGTATCAGATAACGCTCAGATTCACCTGATCTGCACATAAAGCACCTTATGGACTCATCTGTTTTTGCTGGCTGTGCTTCTGCCTTTTCCCTGTTGAATTCAATGGTATGTCTCTCTTCAACACAAAGGGCACCAGTGGGGCAGATCCCTACACAAAATCCCATACCATCACACAGGTCTTCTGATACAATCTTTGCTTTTCCATCAACAATTTGGATCGCACCTTCTGCACAGGGTGCTACGCACTGTCCGCATCCATTGCATTTACTCTCGTCAATTTTAACAATAGTTCTTTTGACCATTGATATTTCTCCTATTAATGATGTGTACCTTTAACTACCTCCATACCCGCATCTTCAATTATTTTTATTATAGAATCGGTATGGGGGCATGGAGGATATTTCTCCGTCTGCATGCAGGAACTTAAATGCACTACACTGACTCCGTGCTTTTTAAGTGATTTGACCAGCCGGTATACTCTTCTTCCGGGACAACCACCACAGGTAAAAAAGCCTATAATTGCATCCTCTTTACCGTACCTGTCAAAATGAAGCTTTTTTTCATTGAATGCTTTAAAGCATCCAGTGCCAGGACATACCTCAGAAACGGTTTCACACCTGACAACTGCAATTTTTATATCCGGCCTGCTGGTTGAAATATGATACACCTCTATATATTATTTCACATAGCTGTGAACTTTATTAATATATTGTCTGGGAAAAATATAAACCTTTTCAGATATTATCAACATAATACTGATAAAAAATATGAAAAACAGTTGGACCTGTAATATTTCAGGTCCGTGTTTGATCTAAACTGGCAATATCTGCGAGCCTGATTCCAAGTTCCCGGCATGCTTTCAGGTCTTCCTTATCCGGTCCAAACTTTATCTGAATTCCCTTCTCAACGATCTCAACACCAGTGTTTTCAAGTTCGCTTTCTGCAAACTTCACACCTCCTCCACCCCATCCATAGGAACCAAAGACTGCTGCTTTTTTGTTTTTTGGTTTCAATCCCTTCAGATGTGTGAGAAAACCTGCAACTGAGTGAAGAGGTCCATTGTTGATCGTTGTGGATCCTATCGCAATGACCGGTGCTTCCAGTATTTCCCGTACTATCATGCTCCATTCATTCTTTCGAAGATGAAGAAGCTGTGCTTCTATACCCTTTGAGGTAATACCTTCAACAACTGCCTTTGCCATCTTTTCAGTACTGCCCCACATACTGTCATATATCACAAGGACCTTTGGTACGGTTTCACCGGATGCCCATTTGCGGTATGCATCAATTATCTCTCCCGGGTTATCTCTCCATATAATTCCATGTCCTGTTGCTATCATGTCTATCTGGATGTTCAGTTTTTCAACCTTTTCCAGTAAATTGAACACAGGTTTGCTAAAAGGCATTAGAATATTTGCATAGTATTCTGATGCTTCCTCAAGTGCATTATCAACCTCATCATTGAACCTGTGGGATGATGCCAGATGTTGGCCAAATCCATCATTTGAAAACAGGATCCGGTCTTCCTTAAGATATGTCTGCATACTGTCAGGCCAGTGAAGCATTGGTGTTTCAATAAACGTAAGTGTACGCTTGCCAAGATCCAGTTCATATCCTGTATCTACCACTTCAAAACCCCAGGAATCACAACCATAGGGCCTGTAATACTGGCAGAGTCCATCTCTTGCGCGCTTTGTTGCAAATATTTTAGCATTTGGGGCCATCTCCATAATTCTGGAAAGAGAACTTGAGTGATCAGGTTCTACATGATTTGCTACCACATAATCGATCTTTGATGGATCCACTACCTTTTCTATACGGCTGATCATCTCATCTGCCAGCCGGTCCTTAACTGTGTCGATAAGGGTGATCGTATCATCAAGGATCAGATATGAGTTGTATGAACTGCCGTTAGGGGTAGCATATGCATGGAAATCGCGCAAATTCCAGTCAATCACCCCTACCCAGTATATATTCTCTGAAATTTCCACAGGATAGTATTCATCTTCCATATTGCTGTTTCCTCTTTATATTTGAATCATGTCTGCATTCTAAAATCGGTTGCATATTCCAGGAATCCGTCAATTATCTCGTAATGACCCCTTTCAAATGCTGCAAGCTTTTCGAAAAATTCACGTCTTTGATCATCGCTTGCTCGCTTTGCCAGTTCCTTATAGAGATTTTCGGTTTTTTTCTCAAACCTGAGGGCAGAAAGAAGTACTCCCTCTTCATCCATCCAATTATTTGAGAACTCTTCATCCAGCATTCCCTTAAAATCCGGAGCATCAGAAGCTATAGGCTTGAAATCGGCAATGTCCTGGATATTGCCACCCTCTGAATTTTTTTCTTTAAAGTCCTTCAGATACTGTGCATGTTTTTTTTCCTCTCCAGCAAGATATTTAAACAGATCCTTTGCTGCTGGATTCTGGATCTCTGATATTTTGTCCAGATAGAATGACCTTCCTTTTTCTTCCAGAGCAATTGCCATATCCAGAACATCTTCAAAGGACTCAAGATTCTCTATTTCTTCGATCACACTATCCATAACATCTTTCATATTTGACACCTCTTTTTATCGATTTGTTATTTTTAATCACGATTTTAAAAATTCATTACTTTGAATTATTCATTTCATATTTGACTGTAAAAAGATTATCCGCAATTGATTGTTTAAGATCACTCATCCTGTATGCCTGTGAATGGTTCTGTTGATACCCCCTCCAAAGAAAACATTCT
>SKZM01000140.1 GCA_007127385.1 Methanosalsum sp. | reverse complement strand
TGTTCCTGAAGAGGTACAAATACCGATTATTTTATCTATTGGCGGAATTAAGAATGCAAGATTTTTGAATTGAGACTGGCCTGCATAGACTCCAACCACAACTTCTCTGTCATTTATAAGAGCTATATCTCCTCCATTATCCACTATTGCATAAGTAGCACCTTCATCAACCATTGATTCAACTGCAAGAGAAGAAATTGTACCTGCTATGGCGCTCATAGGACCAATATTCATGATATTTCCTGCATCTGCAAGCCTTTTGACGATTTCCGGTGCATTCTCAGGAACATCGTATGGTTCCATAGCAATTTTAAAATATGGCTCACTATAGATGAATTTCTCAAGCAAATCACGATGAAATATAATAGCTTTTTTTGCAGCATCGATGTGTGATCTTTCATCTGCGATTATTGTAACAGCGGTTTCTTTTATCTGAAAATACTCTTTCATAAAGTTTTCATCTCTCAAGAGTTAAAGCATCATGGGGACACATCTGAATACATGTACCACATTGAATACATTTCTCTTTATCCACCTGGAGCTCCCATTCATCATCAAATGAGAATACATTTACAGGACATATCGATATGCAGGCACCGCAATCCACACATTCTTCCTCATCGTGTATGATAGGCGTATCAAGAACAACCACTTCCGCCCCACGATTTGTCAAAGCTTTCTTAATGCGGATGAATTCATCATCTGCAACATCAGCTACAATTTCTCCTCTTGTAGAATCGAAATGTGCCTGAGAAATGTTCAGCAGGGTTCCAGTCTCTATGATAGATTCCGCAACTATGGGCTGTCCAACAACATCCGATGAAATGTTAATCCTGATTTTCATAAATTCCCTCTCCTTGCAAGAAGTTTACTGATATCATCACTTGTGATTATGCCAATCACATGTTTTTGATTATCTACGATAGGCAATGCAGAAACAAGGTTCTGATCAAGGCGATATGCAGCAATGTCAATTGCTTCATCCGGTGTAGCAGTAACCACATTGCGGGTCATAATATCCTCAACAAAATCAAATTTTTTCTGGGCAACAGCTTTTGAAATGTCCCAGGAAGTCACTATACCTACAATTACATTCTCATCAGAAACCACTGGAAGATGATTGAATGAACAATCCATTATTTTTTTTGCTGCTTCATATGTACTGGCACTCTGTCTGATAGTTACCACAGAAGTGGACATGATGTCTCCAACAAGTGGATTTACACTGGTCTGTTTCATAGGTTTTGAAGAGCCCGTACTGGATAATTGATCTACAGGCAGACTGACAAAAAATTCTCCACTGGAAATAGACTGCTTTAGCTGCTGTGATATTTTTCTTGCTGTTCTGAAACTGGAAAGTGAAGATGCAGGAACCTCTTCTCCGTTTATGTCAATTGATCCTGATTTCAATTCCCCATAGGATACCTTACGTATAACAGGTCTATTACGGTTTGGTACACCATAATCAAGTACATTCGTAATAATATCATCATCTGTTACTGCAGTTGCCCGGGCTATATCTTCATTGAGAACAGGTATTGGGACACCTATTCCAACATAAAGGGAAGTACCATAACCGGTAAATGTTGCTGCTCTTATGTATTCAGGATCCATGTTCTTCATATCCCCCTGAACCATCAAGGTTCCAAAACCATTTGTCGGGTCATGCTGGGTTCCATTTCCTGTAATATACCCCTGCCCACCTCCAAGAAAGATTCGAGTTCCAGTTCCAATAGTTTCATAATTGGGATCATTGAATAGCGGGGACAGAACGCCGGCACCTGAAAATGTCACATTTCCATTATTCGGGAGCAATACACCCATATATGTATTCAGAGTGCGATTGGAGCTGTTCGTGGCAACGTTATATTTCTGGTACGCATTGCGAGGATTTAGCATCGTTGCCTGGTTCAGATCATCTATAGTAATAGTGGTATCCAGAACTTTCCTGGGATAACAGTCTGTACCATAAGCAGTTGAATGAACATCAATGGATTTTCCGCTTATTAGATCTTCTATAACATGTGCTCCCCCATATTCCATACCCTGTGAAATAGATAACTGTGTAGCACCAATATATGCATCCACTGCTGCAACACCTGTGTAAGCCTCAACATCATTGAGCCACACCTTTTCCATTTTAATAGGAGGATCAGAGTGTCCCAGGTTTAACCAGGCTCCCGACGAACACATTGCCCCAAATGTACCGGTCGTAACAACATCAACTTCCTTTGCTGCATTCTCTGCACCAAGTTCCCTCACAATATCAACCATTTCTTCTGCAGTTACTACATTGACATTTCCATCTCTGATCTTTCTATTAATATCATGGATTGTTTTTTTTACCATATTGAAGTCCTCTCCAGGTAACAAACAGACGAGATATTACAGTTAATTTCCATTTAATAGCTTTAATTGTATCATATATCTCATACTGATTATGAATTAAACAGACATCCTTTACTTAAATTCTAATACAATAAAAATACTTTCAAATATACATACTAAAATTATTCTATCTATCTATTTATCTATCATTGGCAGGTAATATGACATGGACTGTTGTTCCAGCCCCTTCCTCACTTTCGAGCCACATCTTTCCTCCATGAGCTTCAACAATATTCTTACATATATATAACCCCAATCCGGTTCCTCCATATTTTCTTCTGATAGATGCATCAACCTGGTAGAATTTTTGGAACAGATAGGGCATCAGTTCATCAGGAATACCTACTCCACTATCAGAAATAATGAGGTGTAAATTACCTTCATCCTTAGTAGCAGAAACTGAGATCATTCCTTCCTCAGGAGTAAATTTTAGAGAATTATCCAGTATATTGATGAGCATATCTGCCAGTTTATCTTTATCTCCAAAAAC
>SKZM01000054.1 GCA_007127385.1 Methanosalsum sp. | reverse complement strand
GATTTTTAAATTTCAGGGTACTGGAGATTAATCCCAAGATTCTGGCCTGGAATAAAGCATTTTTCGAGGAATATGGGTTACCCAATATATATGATTTAATAGAAGATGATGAATGGACCTGGGAATCTATGAGAGATACAATGAGCATTTACTACAGCGTTTCCAGAATAAAGGTGCCGGACACCGTTGTCAAGGAAATGATGGTCAAGGAACCCATTACAGCATCCTATATCTCGGAGATCAGTGATTGTGCACTTAAAATGAAACGTGCCAAAATTGATCAGATGCCTGTGGTCAATGCAAATCAGAAGCTTCTGGGTATCCTGAAGGACAGGGATCTGCTGAAGGTCCTTATTAAAGACTGATATAAGGTAAAGTTGATAAAAGTCCTCTCCTGCGTATACAGTTTCAGACAGGTACTCTGCAAAACAGATGACGATCAGTAGAAGGTGTAAACATCCAAAGACCGTACATATTCATCAACTGTGCAATGTCACTTGATGGTAAGATATCAACAAAGCAGAGGCACCAGGTAAAGATATCCGGACATGATGATTTCATGCGCATGGATAGCCTTCGCTCGGAAAGTGATGCTATAATGGTGGGAATAGGAACTGTACTGGCTGATGATCCAAGTCTGACCGTCAAATCAAAGATACTAAGGGATGAGAGAATAGCAAAGGGTCTTGAAGAAAACCCTGTCAGGATCATTGTGGACAGTCTTGCCCGAACACCCCTCACCTCTGATATATTCAAAAAGGGTAAAGGACAGATAATAATAGCAATTTCCCGGTCTGCTCCTTCCTTCAGGGTCCAGGCATTGCAGGAAAAGGCAACCATAATTACTGCAGGTGATAAAAATGTGGATCTTCAAAGGCTTGCCTTAAAGCTTCATGAGATGGGAATAAAGCGTCTGATGGTAGAAGGGGGTGCTACCCTGAACTGGGGTCTGATATCAGAGGATCTTGTTGACGAAATATATACATTTATTGGCAACATGGTCATCGGTGGCACGGATGCTCCCACCCCCGTTGATGGTGCCGGGTTTAATCAGGATGAGCTTAAAAGGTTCAGGCTTGGATCTGCTGAACAGATGGATGCAGGAATTGTCCTCAGATGGAGTGCAGACAGAAAATGAAGATGCTGTTAAGGGGTAATGGTCTGTGAACAGCAGTACAAAGGTAGTCACGATATTTATTGTGGTATTACTGGCAGCAATAATTTCTGTATCCACCGGAGGATGTGTTGAGGAACAGGTTGATCAGGGCGTATACCCTGAGATCGATTCCATGCTGGAAAAAGGACCCCTTTCAATCACATTCGGGGCTGAATGGTGTCCTGCATGCCAGGAACAGAAACCTGTTATTGAAACACTTTCAGAGGAATACCGGAATAGTGCATCTGTAATATATATCGATATTGATCAGAATCGCGACATCGCCCGAGCCTTTGATGTAGTCAGGGTCCCTGAGACACTTGTTATCATTGAAGGGGAGAGTGGAGAATATATTTATATGGGAGATGAGGGACCTACCATTGATCCTGCAGAAGCAAAACTGAGGGGATATACACCTCATCAGACTATTGACACGAGGATCCAGTCTGCCATATCAATCAGGGAAAATGAATATACAGGTAACTGACATATCAGCAGTATCTGATCCGATCCATAAGCATCCTGATAAACCATGTTCGAACATCTACCTTTTGGTCCTTTTACCGTATTTGTGGCAGGGATATTGAGTGTTATTTCACCATGCATCCTTCCACTCATTCCACCCATTCTTGCCTATTCGGCAGACAGCAGTAAGTACCGGCCTGTTGCCATTGTTATTGGGCTATCAATATCATTTATAGCAATGGGTATCCTGAGCTCTGCTTTTGGCAGTCTCCTTGCAGGATACATAGATTATCTGAGGATAGCTGCCTCACTGATCATTCTGGTACTGGGTATATCGCTTCTGGTAGAAAATCTGCATCTCTTCAGCATCTTTTCCAGAATCCCCTGTTCGATTACCGAAAAAGAGGGAGTCTCAGGAGCTTTGATACTTGGAATTTCTCTTGGAATATTATGGATACCATGTACAGGTCCTGTACTGGGTGCAGTCCTTACAATGGTTGCTGTTGAGGGTAATATTATATATGGTACAACTATTCTTGCAGTATACTCACTGGGATTTGCAATTCCAGTACTTGTGATAGCATATTCAGCAAATATCACATCTGCAAAACTTGGAAAAGTAACGCATCTTACCCGTCATCTGAAAATGGCTGCAGGACTCATTCTGATTGCAGCTGGTCTCTGGATGATGAGTGTATATCTATTTTAAAAAAAGTAAGGATTCAACTGAATTATCTTAGTTTATGCAGAATCCTCTTCATTGGACATTGCGATCAGTTCATTGACACAGGCAACCGCTATTGGAGTTCCTCCCCGTGTTCCCACACAGGTTATTGACGGTACATCCATCTTCCGGACCATTTCCTTGGATTCGGCTGCATTCACAAAACCTACCGGAGTACCTACAACAAGAGCCGGCCTTACCCCGTGTTCTATCAGCCTGCAGACTGTCAGGGCAGCTGATGGTGCATTTCCTATGGCAATTATTGATCCGTCCAGCTGGTCCCTGCATGCAAGAAAACCTGCAGAGGTGCGGGTTATTCCGTACTTGTGGGCAAGTTCAGCATCAGGATCCTTATCCAGAACGCAGGTCACATCACTTGTATGGCCTCTCTTGCTTATTCCTGTCTTTACCATATTGATATCAACAAATATGGGTGCCCCATTCTTGATCGCTTCGATACCTGCCAGTATCGGATCATCCTTGAACTGCATCAGGTAAGCTACACCCGGGTCACCGGTTGCGATCATACACCTCTGGCGTATACGGTCTTCCTGGGTCCTGTCACCTACAATAAGTCGGGCAATGTTTCTGCTGGTCATGGAAATGGCCTTTGCTTCCTGAGTATGTGCACCAAGGTCCCTGCATTTTTCAACCAGTTCCTGATCAATATCTGTGGTGAACTGGACAAGATCGCCAAGTTCATCAACCGGAATTTTATTGCTTATTTCAGTAGTCATATTTACGATGATAACCCCTTGGAGTAATTATTCTTTTGGTACTGTTACTTTCCCATATCCGGGACTCACTGTTTGTGACCAGTATGGTTGTGCTCATATCCACCCAGTCGTTATAATTGAGCACCTCTCCCAGGGTGGTGACAACACAATCCTCATCCTGGCCTCTAAGTGCATTTTTCACAAGACCTACAGGGACCGAATCATCCCGGTGTTTTTTAATTATATCAATGGCCCTGCTGAAATTCGATCTTCTCTGGCGGCTCTTTGGATTGTAAAGGGAGATCACAAAGTCTGTAGATGCTGCTGCTTCAAGCCTTTTCTCGATCATTTCCCAAGGTGTGAGCAGATCGCTCAGGCTGATGACAGCAAAATCATTTACAATAGGTGCTCCCAGGATACTTGCAGCAGCTGTTATTGCCGTAACCCCTGGTACAACTTCGATCTCAACATCAAGACCCGTATGCTCTGCAACTTCCAGAACAAGACCTGCCATACCGTATACATTCGCATCACCTCCACTGATGATGGATACCTCTCCCTTCTGTGAGAGTTCAACTGCCTGACTGGCCCTGTCCACTTCCTTGCCCATTGAACTGCGGATGATCTCCTGTTTGTCCAGCAGATCCGCTATCTGGTCAAGATAGGTCCCGTTTCCAATCACATAATCAGACCTTCTGAGAACCTCACATGCCTTAACTGTCATATGATCCGTGGAACCCGGACCTATACCTACTATATACAGTCTTCCTTTTTCTGTACTTCCATTATTCTGCGATTGCAACTGTAATCCTTCCATAAACTCTTTTATTAAATATCAATCTCTTATTCTCAGAAAGTGCAAGTGCAGCAGGTTCTGCAACACCTGTCAGACCAAAGCGCTGTGCCTGAGAGGGGGTAGGTGTGCTGTAACTGTTGAGCAGTTCATGAGGAAGGAACCTGATCTCAATATCAAGAATCCGGGCTGCTTCCAGTAGTCCGCTTTCATTCTCCTTTAATTTTGCAGATGCCAGAAACCGCACATCCTGCATACTGCAGCCTGCTTCATCAACTGCCCGGCTAATTGCATCAATTGCCTCAGCCGGATCAATACCTTTTCTTGCACCCACACCTACGACCAGCATATCATTACTCACTATCCCTTTCATCCTTGCTGCGTTTTAGTACAGATACATCATCATCAACAATAACCACCCTGGGACCGCTTATCTCCAGCACTTCGACATCCTGGTCCAGAAAGGCACAGTTTACTGCTCTTGTTGAGTCCTTATTGACAATCTCACATCCAAGGGCCCTGGCAACACCCTCTACCGACTGCCTGCCATGTACCTCTGTTGCTGTTGTGATCACCGGGATACATCCAAGTTCGCAGAGTCTGCGAACTATTTCATTTGCACCATGATGCCCTCCAAGAAGAGGTATGGCAAAGTTCAGGTTAGAATCCATGACAATAACTGCCGGATCCTCCCACTTATCAGTGATCAGTGGAGCAATTTCCCTGACCACTATTCCTGTGGCGAACAGGGCTATAATTGAACGATAATTCTCAAATGCTGACCTGAAGATCCCTTTTTTATATACAAGGATATCAGCACCCAGGTGATCAGCCACCTTTCGGGCAGCTTCCAGATTCCGCTCAAAACTGATTACAGCGGATCCTGCGCAACTCCGTATAGGTGCGACCTCCTGTAATTTTTAGGATCAACCACACCACCTATGATGATCATAGCTGAACGTTTGATACCTGCTTCCTTAACCTTATCAGCAATATCCTCAACTGTACCCTTTATGACCTTTTCATCATCCCAGGATGCATGATAGACCACAGCCACAGGTGTATCCCTGGGACATTCAACCTTGTTCATGATCTCCTCTATCTTCTGGGTACCCAGGAACACTGCCATAGTAGAATTCAGGCGTGAAAATTCTGCGATCAGGTCCTGTTCAAGTGTTTTCCCTGCAGGCCTGGTTATTATAAGAGAATCAGATACACCATTGAGTGTCAACTGGGTGTTCAGAGCTGCGGCTGATGCAAATATGGAGGATACACCGGGAACCCTTTCAACCTCAATTTCATACTTCTTCAGCTCCTCCATCTGCTCCACTATGGAACCGTACAGAGACGGATCTCCACTGTGGAGGCGTACAACCATTTTTCCATCGTTTACACTTTCTGCCATCATTTCAGTGATCTCATCCAGTGTCAGGCCATAACTGTCAACCTTTTTTCCATCTGAATAGTCAAGAACTATAGGATTGATCAGGGAGCCTGCATACACAACCAGATCAGCCTGTTCGAGAAGTTCCTTACCCCTAACAGTTATCAGTTTAGGGTCACCTGGGCCTGAACCAACAAAATATACTTTCCTATCAGTCATAAGATTACACCTGTTATCATTTTTTTCCTGCATAGAGGATACTGAAATAATTGCCCTTTTCAGGAATTTCTGCAATGTCTGCTATTATTGTTTCCTTCTCTGAGAACAGTCTTTCTGCAAAAACGAACTCATTGTACCCTTCTTCAGAGAACTTATCTATAAGTTCCCGGGGATGACGGGCTTTAAGAGCTATCTTATAGCATACCTGGCTCCCGTCCGTTACCTCAAAGGAGGAATCGATCTCAGAACCTGTTCTTGAAGCAAAGGATGTAATAGAACTTATTCCCGGTACAGTTTCCACTTCTACATCAGGATAGTATCTGTTCATCACCCTTTTAAGATGTGTGAATGTT
The DNA here is from genome assembly GCA_007127385.1 of Methanosalsum sp. Taxonomy (GTDB): domain Archaea; phylum Halobacteriota; class Methanosarcinia; order Methanosarcinales; family Methanosarcinaceae; genus Methanosalsum. The sequence continues at coordinate 5,173 of SKZM01000054.1, read as the reverse complement.
GAGAAAAAGTTCGGGTCCCCGATCAGCCCAAAAGCCACCATTGATCTTTTTGCATGCCCTGCAATCTGATCTGCGTTTTTCTTCCATATGTCATTGAGGGTCTCATAGTCCCTAATCATTGGAAAATCCAGAATTTGAGCATCAGCATATGGTTCAACCAGTTCAGCGGCCATTCTGCCGGGTACATATACCTTGTCACTCTTTTTTAGTGTTTCAATGGCTTTCAATGTTAAAAGCTGTGGATCTCCTGGTCCAAGTCCTACTCCTATAAGCATTTTTAATCTCCGTTATACAAGTTATAATCTTCAGCCAGACCTGCCTACTATAATATATACAGGATTCTCAGGCTGGAACATTGTTTCTCCTGTAATTGATTTTCCACGAGATACCGCCACGTGCAATACCTCATCAAATATTCCAAGTTCGTGCATCCTGTTCATGGTCCTTACAACAGTCTCGATTCTTACTGCATTTACCACGATGTTCTTTGCACCTTTGTGCAGGAGTATCTCAAGTACCTGCTGAATATTCCTGGTTCCACCAATAAATGCACAGTCGATTGTATCAATATCCTTCTGTTGACTTAAAACCTTTGATACTTCACCATGTATCAGGCTGGCGGTGGTACCAGTATTTTTGAAGTTCTCACCTGCAACCCGGATAGCTTCATCTCTTGCATCGATGGCATAGATCTTAAGGTTGCGTACCTGTCTTGAGGCAGCTATTGAAACCGCACCTGTACCGCATCCCACATCAACAAATGTGGACCCTTCAGCAAGTTCCAGCTTGGACAGGGATATTGCAATAATCTCCGGCTTTGTCGGGCCGCCGCTTATATGTAGTAGATCTGACAATCTTTCACCCAGATTAAGTAAATTGGAGTTAACTAAACATAATTTGTTTCAGTAAGTTTTTAATTACATAGAATTGTTTCCTGATAAAACTTATTACTTGGAGTTGTCCTGAATGATTACAAAAACAAAACCCGGGTATCTGCTGATATTGGGGACTGCTTCGCATGTAGGAAAAAGCGCAATCGTAACCGCTATCTGCAGGATCCTTTCAAAGGAATACAGAGTTGCACCTTTTAAAGCCCAGAATATGAGCCTCAATTCATGGATCACAGCTGATGGAAAGGAAATAGGAATTGCTCAGGCCATTCAGGCAAAAGCTGCAGGTGTTGAGCCCACTGCTGACATGAATCCTGTCCTTCTAAAACCTAAAGGAGACCGGCAATCCCAGGTGATCATACTTGGAGAGCCCTATGCAGACAAGGCAGCAGGTGAATATTATGATTCCATACACACAATGCATGAGGTACTTGAAGGTGCACTCAGGCGTCTGGGTGAAGAGTATGAGATCATTGTAATGGAAGGGGCAGGAGGAGCTGCCGAGATCAACCTTTATGACAGGGATATTGTTAATATCGGAACTGCCAGGCTGACAGATGCACCCATCATTCTTGTAGGTGATATTGAAAGAGGAGGTGTATTTGCAAGCCTTTATGGAACACTGGAACTTCTGCCAGAAGATGTGCGTGCAAATGTTAAGGGATTGATTATCAACAAGTTCCGGGGAGATATTGCTATCCTTGAGCCCGGGCTCAGGCAGCTTGAAGAAAAGACTGGAATCCCTGTACTTGGAGTGCTTCCCTATTCTAAACTCGGGATCCCTTCGGAGGATTCGGTCTCAATCGCCGATAAGGCGGGCAGCACACCTTCAGACCATGATATTGAAATTGCAGTGATCCGTTTTCCAAGAATATCCAACTTCACTGATTTCGAACCCCTTGAGGATCTGGCCCATATTAGATATGTGGACCTTGATGAGGATCTTGGCACACCGGATGCAGTGATCCTGCCTGGAACAAAGAACACCATAAGTGATCTTTGCGATCTGAAAAAGAGCAGGGTATATAACCAGATTAAAAAGTTCAGTGGTAAAGGACCGATCATAGGAATCTGCGGCGGATACCAGATGCTGGGAAAGATAATATATGATTCTGGAGTGGAAGGCGGAGAAAATCGGGAGTATGAAGGCCTGGGGCTTCTTGACATTGAAACCACATTCAAGCTGTATAAAAAAAGGACGGTCCAGGTTACAAAAACAATCACGGCAGGCGGAGAAATATTTGATCCTGTAAAAGGAGAGGCAGTATCAGGCTATGAGATACATATGGGTAATTCCACATCAAAGGATTTTGTATTTGAGGATGATGGATGTATTGACAGCACCGGTCTGATCTTTGGTACATATTTTCATGGATTGTTCGAGAATGAGAATATCAGGAATGCCCTTATAAAGTACCTGTACAGGAAAAAGGGTCTTGAGTATATTCCTGAGCAAAATACTATCAGAGATCCTTATGAGGATCTGGCAGACATGGTATCCGGAAATCTGGATATGGACAGATTGTACGAAATTGCAGGCTTGCAGCTCAGTAAGTAACTGAGATACCTGTGATTGTATCAAATTTTGGATTACTTTTTTCTTTTATTTTATATCTGATTTCTATATATCCGTTTATCTGAGAGTATTTACTTCGACCGTAATGTATAAGTATATTCAAATATCTATAAATTATATACAATAAAGTACATTTTTGTACAATAAGTAAATGATATTTGGTGATAACATGAGGTCATGTATACAGAAAATAACCGATGGACAGAACCTGTCAATAGCAGAAGCTGAAAAGGCTGTCAATATGATATTCAGCAGTGCTACTGACGCTCAGATAGGTGCGTTCCTGATGGCTCTGAAAATGAAAGGACCGACATATGATGAAATCGCAGGGTTTGCAATGGGTATGAAAAAGGCAGGCAAAAGAATTTACCCTGATGTGAGCGGTACCCTGGTGGATACATGTGGTACAGGAGGAGACCTGCACAACACCATCAATGTTTCAACAGCTGCTGCAATAGTTACAGCTGCAGCAGGAGTTCCTGTTGCAAAACACGGAAACCATTCAGTTACCTCACTCTCAGGCAGTGCAGATGTCCTTAACAGCCTGGGGATCAAAATAGACTGTTCACCTGAAGCAGTAAAAGATTCAATAGAAAAGGTTGGTATAGGGTTCATGCTGGCACCGGTGTTCCATCCGTCAATGAAAAGGGTCGCCGGTCTAAGAAAGGAGATAGGAGTACATACAATATTCAATATTCTGGGGCCACTGACAAATCCTGCAGGTGCAGAGGGCCAGGTAATAGGAGTGTATGACAGGAATCTATGCGAGCCATTAGCCCATGTACTCCAGAAACTTGGATGCAAAAAGGCAATGGTGGTACATGGGGACCGCATGGATGAAATATCCAATATTTCGGATACATATGTTGCAGAACTTGATGAAGGTATTATCAGGACCTATACACTCACCCCGCAACAGCTGGGGATCAAAAAAGCAACCGCATCCGAGATCGTTGGTGGAACTCCGTTGGAGAATGCCAGAGATATATTGTACATATTAAATGGGGAGAAGGGACCAAAAAGAGATATTGTTGTGATCAATGCAGCTGCATCAATGTACGTTGCCGGGGCTGTTAGTTCAGTCAGAGAAGGAGTTGAAATGGCACAGGAGCTGATTGATAGTAACAAAGCAATGGATAAACTCAGAGAGTTCAGGGATTTTTCACACAGCCGAGGAAAATATAATGAAACAGGCATATCCCCGCGTAAAAATATGCGGAATGAAGTCTCATGCTGAGATTGAAACTGCAGCCAGTTTTGGAGCTGATGCTGTAGGAATTATTACAGAGGTTCCTGTAAAAACACGACGTAAAGTTGATCTTCAGACTGCAGCAACCCTTATTTCAAAGGTACCCCTTTTCGTTAAATCGGTAATGGTAATCATGCCTGAAAATGCAGCAGAGGCAACTGAGATGATCGAGATTGCCCGGCCGGATGTGATACAGCTACATTCCCATCTGGATACCGGAGAAATAGAAAAAATAAGAGACAGTACGGATATACAGATTATCAAAACCTTTCAGGTGCCTGTAAAGATTGCAGGATCTATGGATCAGGTGACAGACAAAATAGCAGAAAAGATCAACTCTTTTACAGAAAATTGCCTGATAGACGGCGTACTGCTTGATTCACACTCGTCTGCAGGAAGTGGGGGGACAGGCAGAGTTCACAGATGGGATATCAGCCAAAAAATAGTAGAGAGCTCAGAGATACCGGTAATACTTGCAGGAGGACTTGACCCTTCCAATATATCAGAGGCAATTCGCTGTGTTGCACCCTATGGAGTTGATACTGCATCAGGAATTGAGACCAATGGAGAAAAGGACCGGGAAAAAATAGAGCTTTTTATCAGAAGGGCACGGTGCATTGAATGATCTCATTTGATCTTACAAAAAACCAGTTTACAGAAATTGTCAGACAATCCGGGAATTATCCGGCAATTGTCCAGCTGATGGCAGCAGTGGATACAGTATCCTCACCTCTTCAGCTATACTCGCAATTGCAGGACCATGAATATTCATATCTGCTTGAGTCAGTTGAAAAAGAAAAAAGGCACGCAAGATTTTCCTTTGTAGGTTCAGAACCGGATCTGGTGATCTCCATCAAAGAAAGACAGATTACAGCAAGCCATTCCACAGGTTCACCCCTGGCAATGCATATAACCTCCAAAATGAAATCAGTATGCATCCCCTCAGATGATATTGATGGGAAATGTAAAATCAGGGATGAAATGGATGTACTGGATGCACTTGGTACAATATTTCCAGGTCCTGAAGATACACACTTCCTCAATTTCCAGAGGTTTGACAGGCAGACATTTCTTGGAGGAGCAATTGGGTACAACGGCTATGATATTGTATATGACTGCTGGCTGGATCGGAAAAGGAAATATGATTCAGGAATACCTGACATGCAATTTGCATTCACAGGAAAAACATTTGTATTTGATCATCTGGAGAACAGGACATACATTGTCCTCACCCCTCTTGTAACTGAGAAATCCGATCCTGAGCATGTATATGACCAGGCATTATCCGATGCTGTAGATATGTACAGTCTTTTAAAGGAAGGAGAGCAAAGCGTCCAGCCTGAACAGGACATGCCTGCACTCAGCAGTAGCCCTTCGTGCAATATGGACAGTGATGAGTTCAGGCAGTCAGTTACCTTGGCAAAGAAACACATCATCGATGGGGATATATTTCAGGTT
>SKZM01000192.1 GCA_007127385.1 Methanosalsum sp. | reverse complement strand
TTGCTGATCTTATATTTTCGACGAAAGTGATTGAGGACATTATTTACATCCCTCTCCAGCAGTTCATCTGCATGCGGATGATCCTGTGTCACATACTGGGGCCAGTCTATTATTTTAACCCCTTCGGGATTCACAAAAATATTGTACTCACTCAGATCAGCATGGATTATACCAAACGAATAAAGTGTTTTTATCTGTCCCAATATTTCATCCAGAAAATATTGAGGATCAAGCAGTTTTGTTTTGTTAAGAGAATTCCCTTCAATTAACTCCATGACTATAGCATGTCGATTATGATCAATGGGTCTGGGCACTGATACATCCGGATATATTTTTTGCATCACATCATATTCTCTTTGTGCTGTCAGACGTGCAGCATATATCCATGAAAAATGTTCTTTATCAACGAGGTGTTCCCTTGTTCTCTTGACCTGTCTGAAACTGGTCATCCCCTGCCTGTGAAATTTTATAATTACTGATAAAGGGTCCCCAATTCCAATATCAGGTTCACTTATAGCTTCATGGACTATTGACTCTTTACCCACTCCAATCTCATCCCCAATTGCACTGACAGTATTTCTTTTCACAAATGTGTTGAGGGCCAGTGCATCATATCCCGGGAAATATATCTGATATCCTTCGTAAGGAATCGACCTGATAAGAACAAGGTCATTTTTCATCAGCTTCCCCAGTTTAAACTGCAGTTTTTCATATGGGAGGCCTGTGAATTTCATAACTTCTTCTACAGGCACCCATTCATGATGCTGCATACCTACTTCTATACCCATCAATATTCTGATATCCCTGGAATCCAGTTCCTTAAAGATTTTTACCGTCTGATCTATCATTGATACAGTATTTGTACTGGATATTAAAGATAGTTTATGGTCTGAATCCAAAATTTGGCTCTGCAAATTTTACATGAAAAATAATGTCAGTGTTACTTTAATAGTATTAAAGAAAATAAGGATATCCTATGGACCCTGTTTCATTTTTCATATTTGCTTTCGTGTCAGTGTTTGTAATTGTCAGTCCAATCGGAGCTGTCGTGATATTTATTACCCTTACTAATGAAATGACAGTCTCACATAAGAACACAATAGCCAAACAGGCAATAGTTCTTGCATTTTTGATTGCCGTGTTCTTTGCAATATCCGGTGAAGCCATACTGAACTTATTTGGAATAAGTGTTGACTCGTTGAGGGTTGCAGGTGGAATACTTCTGTTCACCATCGCATTTGATATGATCCAGGCAAAGATCACCAGGGAGAGCATTACTGAGAAAGAGGTTGATGTGGCACATTCAAGGGAAGATATCTGGATATTCCCAATCGCAATGCCTATGCTTGTCGGTCCTGGTACAATCACCACCGTAATTGTCCTTTCCGGAAGCACTGATATATTTCACAGGATCATTTTGATACTAGCAATTGCTCTTACATTTGCAATCACGTTAATTACATTGCTTTTTTCCAGAAGGATTCACCGATGGATAGGTTATACAGGAATGGCTGTGATTATCAGACTGCTTGGGTTGTTTCTGGCGGCCATTGCGGTTGATATGGTAGCAAGAGGCATATGGAACATATATACATCTTTATGAGATGAATGTATTACCCATTTAGGTAACACATGGCAGGGAAATTGATTGATTTATATTGATGAAAAACCAATCTTAAATTGTCCAATGCTTTGCTCCCGCTGCATCTCCTTACTATCTGCCTACTATTAATTTTTCTGAAATGTTGCCATTGGCGGGAGCAGAAATTTCCTCAACCTGATTTTTAACAGCAGACCAATAATCTGTAAAATGGTTTAAAACACTTATCCATACATACAGGTAGAACAGAACAGGATAGAATTCGTAAAATGTAATATTTAGATGAAATAATGGCGCTGAGGGTGAGATTTGAACTCACGTAGTGCGTCGCACCACCGGTTTTCAAGACCGGCGCCGTAGGCCGCTTGGCTACCTCAGCACATTGAAATGAATCATGTAGTATAGACAGCGATTCTTCAATGCAATTCCAGGTATTAATAAGTTTTGCCTGAGAACGGTTGATACATGTAGGATCGGTCCTTTAAGATCAAAAAGAGAACAGAGCAGAAATGAACAATACATATTCTGCTTTTGATCCAGTGATAGAGACTTATTCATTCAGCAGAAGTTTCTTCAGATTCTACTTCTGAATTTTCCTCATCTTTCTGCTTTGAATACTTTTCTACATATTCAATTTCTTCAACACTGGTGTTATCCAGGATTTCTTCTGCGATCCGTCCCTTAGACATAAGCCATCGTTGATTGAAAGTGATCTCCGGAGGAGTGATTATCCTTCCTTTCATACCATCCATTTCTACTTCTATATCAGAAATGCCGGTATAAAGCGCCAGAAGTCCTTTAATCTGTTCAGGAATTTCTTCTATCTTACTCTCTATGGTATACTCATAGGTGACTTCCTTACCTGCAAGAGGATGATTAAAATCAACACGTGCACGGCGGCCTATGACCTGTACAACAACACCACGCTTGCCTTCAACTTCCACCTGCATACCAGGCTGGACATTCTTGTCTTTAAACTTTGAGATCGAATAGGCTTCCACCTTCTTTGGATCATGTTCTCCAAATGCTTTTTCAGGAGGAATTGAAACTTCTCCGGTATGTCCAACTTTTTTACCTATAAGCTCTTCATCAAGACCTCTAATAGTATGCCCGGCACCTACAATAATCACATCTCCACCATAAAGTCCCCGTGGATTGTATATCTGATGTTCTTTTGCAAGATCTTCGTCTGTGGTATCAAATATTTGACCATCATCGAACTTTCCGGTATAAGATATCTTTATAAAATCTCCATTTTCCACATTCAATTAAATCAACCCGTCAATTATTACT
>SKZM01000053.1 GCA_007127385.1 Methanosalsum sp. | reverse complement strand
TTCTCCTCACAACACTTTTGTGGGGTAACGTTGCAGTTAACGTATTGATTGCCCTGCTCACAGAATCGGTTATGAGCGGTGCTGCAGCTTTTGCATTCTCTACCCTGATGATCACTGCGTTTGGAGAGATCATGCCTCAGGCATACCTCTCCCGCCATGCTCTGAGAATCGGAGTATATCTTATCCCACTGATCAGATTTTATCAAATACTGTTATATCCGGTAGCAAAGCCATCAGCAATACTCCTGGACAAATGGCTTGGGAAAGAGGAACTACAGCTTCTCAGGGAAAGAGCATTCACGTTCATGCTGCAAAAGCATATCATGTCAAACAAAACAGACATAGGGAAACTGGAAGGTCTTGGTGCGATCAACTTTCTTGCAATGGATGATGTTAGGATAGAAAAGGAAGGATCCATCATTGATTCGGGAAGTATAGTCACACTTCCTTTCAGGGATAGCAGGCCACTTTTTCCCCATGTGGAAAAAAGTCCTGATGACCCCTTCCTGAAACAGGTTCAGTCCTCAAGGAAGAAATGGGTAATAGTAACCGATGAAACCGATCAGGCAAGAATGGTTATTGATGCAGACAGCTTTGTCAGGGATGCGATATACAAACCAGGACCATTCTATCCACTCACCCATTGCCATCATCCGGTTATTGTAACCTCGCCAGATACCCGTCTGGAGCAGGTAATACGCAGATTGAAAGTATATCCACTACATGAAAGGGATCACGTCATCGATCTTGATCTGATAATATACTGGGCAGAGGATAGGAACCAAAGAAGAATAATAACAGGATCTGACATCCTCGGAAGACTTCTGAAAGGAATTGTTACAAGAGTAGAATGACAGAAACAGTATATTCAATAGCTAAAAAAATGACATATTCACTTAAGGAACATAGAAATGCAGTCTGGAACATATTCCATGGAAAATACCACTTCAAAAATGTACATATAATCATATATAGCTATACTATCAAAATATATTGACCCATTAAAGATATACTAAAAAAAGCTATCAGAATTGTGAGGTTATCAGGTAAAAATGGAACTGACATGGATATTTATTGTGCTCTGTCTGATACAGTCAGGATTATTTGCAGGACTTACCATAGGATTATTCGGACTCAGTCGACTTAAACTTGAAATTGAATCCGAGGCCGGCAGTAAGAACGCTAAAAAGATCCTTGAGGTCAGGAAAGATTCCAATTTTCTCCTCACAACACTGCTTTGGGGTAACGTTGCAGTTAATGTACTGATTGCACTGCTCACCGAATCGGTTATGAGCGGTGCTGCAGCTTTTGCATTCTCTACCATTGGCATTACCTGTTTTGGTGAAATCGTACCCCAGGCATATTTCTCCCGTCACACACTGCGTGTGGGAGCCCATATGATCCCAATGATAAAATTCTATCAGATACTGCTCTATCCGGTAGCAAAGCCATCGGCCATACTTCTGGACAGGTGGCTTGGGAAAGAGGAACTCCAGCTTTTCAGGGAAAGATCACTTATGGTTATGCTGGAGAAACATATCGAATCTTCAAAGACGGATATCGGTAAGCTGGAAGGTCTGGGAGCACTTAATTTCCTTGCAATGGATGATGTGAGAATTGAGAATGAAGGTTCCATCATTGATCCCCGAAGTATAATATCAATCCCGTTTAGAGGAAATTATCCTGTATTTCCGGATATCAGAAGAGATCCTGAAGATCCCTTCCTACAAAGAGTCCAGTCTTCCGGAAAAAAGTGGGTCACTATAACTGATGAAGATGATGATCCCAGAATGGTCATCGATGCAGATGATTTTCTAAGGGATGCAATATACAAAGAAGGACCATTCTATACACTTAATTACTGCCACACTCCTGTTATAGTAACATCTCCCGACACCAGGCTGGAGCAGGTAATACGCAGATTGAAAGTATATCCACTACACGAAAAAGATCATGTGATCGACCTTGACCTGATAATATACTGGCCAGAGGAAGAGAACCAGAGAAGAATAATAACAGGATCAGATATTCTCGGGCGACTGCTCAGAGGAATTGTGCTGAGGGTGTATTAAATTGAGGATATTGATCCTAAATATACTTTCGAGGAAACCGGATGAAACAACAAAGGGTATACACTTCTGAAAATATTCTTACAGGAAAGCAGAATTCAAATATAGCTGATAACCTGAAGAATGTAAAACATCGAATAATTGTCATGAGTGGAAAGGGCGGAGTTGGGAAAAGCACAGTTGCCACACACCTGGCATCCGGGCTGGCACATAGAGGATTTCAGATAGGTCTTCTTGATGGGGATATACACGGGCCCAGTGTACCAAAGATGTATGGTATCGATGCTGCAGGAAACGGTGAAAAACGAAAAGGTCTTGATCCCTTTCAGGTAACGGATAATCTAAAGATCATGTCGATAGAATTGCTGGTAAACAGCAATGATACCCCTGTTATATGGAGGGGACCGGTCAAGATCAGGGTTATCAGGCAATTCCTGCAGGATGTGAAGTGGGGCAGTCTTGATTTTTTAATTGTGGACCTGCCGCCGGGTACAGGTGATGAGGCACTGACCATTGCAAAACTTATGCCTGAATGTGACGGCGTGATCATAGTCACAACACCGCAGGAAGTGGCGCTTAACAGCGTAATAAAATCTATCAATTTTGTCAGAACATTGAAATTACCTGTTCTTGGCCTCATTGAAAATATGAGCAGTGCAACCTGTAACATATGCCATAACAGAATTGACCTGTTTCCCGGGGGTGCTGTAGAGGATACCTGCAATAAATATAATATTCCACTTATTGCAAGACTTCCGGTGGAAAATGAAATTTCCAGAAATGCAGATAAAGGCTCTGTGAGCTCATATGCTCAAAAGACGTCACATTGGAACGAGTGTTTTAGGAATGTAGTGGATATAGTCGCAGGAATTGATAAACGTTGAAAATCTGTCACCTATTGTCCTGCCAACAGATTATTTAATGATACGGATCAATTTTTATACATGAAAAAGAGTTCAGGGAACAATATTGACCAGCTGAATTTTAACGATCCTGTGTAACTGGTTGAGGATGTACTTGGTGAAACTCTCATTAGATCCTCGATTTAATGCGATGCTAAATACATAGGGGTTTTACGCTTTGGTTATAAATCGAAGAGCAGATAAAATATAATGATTTAATCTGGAGATAGATGAACACTGATTCTGCAAAAAGACTGATTGATTATATTGAAAAGAGAAGGCCAAAAGGCATAAAAGAATTATCCCGTGTGGTTTCAGCTTACTATCTGTGGAAAGAAATAATTCCACAGGAGATTATAGAGAAACATGTTTTAGATCTGATTGTAGATAGCAGCAGATGTTATAACTCGATCAGGGATATTGCACGTGCCTGTTCTGCACTTATTGATGCAGGGATAGTATACAATTCATTAATAAAACGTCTGGAAATGGGACAATCCGCAGGTTCATGGAATTGTGATGTTTATGATACATCATATGCACTTATTGCCCTTGCAGATGCAGGAGTGTACAACAAAGAGGGCTGTGTTTGGCTTATGGATAATTTTAGCAGTGAATGGAAACATACCGGGACAGTATCACTTATTATTACAGCCCTTTCAAAACAGGCGCAACTGGATGAACATGAAATATATAGCAGGTTCATAGATGATCATTCGGAATGGATATTGAGCCAGCGCACCGAAAACGGAGGATGGAAATATCTTGCTACCGGCAACATTGCTTTACAGGCACTTATATATGCCGGACACTGTAATAAACTTCAACCATCGATACAGTGGCTGGAAAATGAAACTTGCAGGGGTCAGATCGATCAGGATAAGATGTCAACAACATCGGCTGCACTCATAATGATATCCACCGGCATCTATATCAGATGCATAAAGAATACAAAAGGACCTGAACAAACTATCTCAAAGAACAATATTTGAAATGTGGTATAATGGAAAACAGTTTTATAAAGTATCATTCACCCAGCAGTACATATATAGTTCAAAAAGGAGCCTATTTTGAAGAAGAGCTTATAGTTGAAGGTAATCTTCTGACAGGTAGTGATGTCAATTTCTGGAGAGGTCTTGATGTATCTGGTAAACTGGAACTTGGAAAGGGATGTACCGTTAACAGGGATATCAGTGCCAGAAGTGCAGTGATAGGATCAAATTGTCAGATAGGAGGCAGCATTGAGGTGAATTCTGAACTGGTAATACTTGACAACACCACCATTGATCAGGCTGCGATCAGTAAAGGAAAGATGTTTGTAAGGCCTGGATGTTCCATAGGTTTTGTCAGGTCAAGCGAAGTTCTTGAGCTTGTGGGAAAGGTCAATATAAAAGAGATAGAATCAGGTACAAAGGTCATTGTCAGATCAGTATGACAGATCATTCAATTTTTGTCCTTTTCCTTTCCTCTTCCAGTAACCTGAGAATCCGGTTCCTTATTCGGTTTGCTTCCGGGCTTGTTCTTTCACGGGGACGGGAGATATCCACATTAATTATCTCTTTAATTTCTCCCGGACGTGAGGTCATCACTGCTATTCGGTCTGCCAGAAATACAGCTTCATCCACACTGTGTGTTACAAACAGTATAGTGATATTTTCTTCTTTCCAGACATCAAGAAGTTCAATCTGAAGCTCATTTCGGGTCTGGGCATCCAGAGCTCCAAAAGGTTCATCCATGAGAAGAATTTTGGGATTATTAGCAAGTGCCCTGGCAATCGCAACTCTCTGACGCATCCCCCCTGATAGTTCATGAGGATAGCTGTATTTGAATTGCTCAAGACCAACCATTCTGATATATTTTTCTGCAATTTTTTCAGACTCTTTTCTCGTCATACCCTGCATTTCAAGTCCAAAGGAAACATTCCGGATAACATTTCTCCACGGGAAAAGTGAGTATTCCTGGAACACCATACCTTTTTTGGGATCCGGGCCCATGATCCGTTTTCCATCCAGTATGATATCGCCACTTGTAGGTGGCTCAAGTCCGGCAACCAGCCTTAGGAGTGTTGTTTTTCCACAGCCTGAAGGACCGATGAGGCATACAAACTCACCATCCTTTATGGTGAGATTGATATCCTTGAGGGCCATTGTAGAATCTTTATCTTTTTCAAATACTTTTGATACTTTTATCTCAAGCATGCCCATTATACTACAACTCCCCTGCGCCATTTGAGAAGATAGATATCCACTATGCGTCTGAATCCTTTATCTATCAAAAGACCGATGATTCCAAGCAGGAGCATGTAGGTGAGTACAAAATCCATCTGGTGAAGGGAATAATGGAACCATATTTTGTAGCCCAGTCCAAACCTGCTTACTCCAAATAGTTCTGCAGCGACCAGACACATCCATCCAACACCCATACCGATCCTTATTCCGGCAGTTATAGAGGGCATTGCTGAAGGAAAAGCCACATACCTTATGAGATCCCGGTCACGAGTACAGCCCAGTACCTTTGCAGCTTCCACATAGATTCTTGAAACACCTTTAAAGCCTGTATAGGTATTTATTACAATCGGAAAAACTGCACCAACAAAAACCACAAATCCAGCTGCTGTATGAGTCAGGCCAAGCCATATCAGTGCAAAGGGAATCCATGCAAGTGGAGGGATGGGACGCAATATTTCAACAATAGGATCCAGTATACGGTTCCCGGTATTGAACCACCCCATGAGAACACCTACCGGGATTCCTATGAAAAACGCAGAACCTATACCGATTCCAAAATGCATCAGACTGACCTGGATATCAGTGAACAGTACACCGGTTTCAATAACTCTTAAAAGGGAAGATACCACATCAGTGAAACTGGGAAGAAATAGTTTTCTCTGAACGACCACATCTGCAAGTAACTGCCAGAGAACAATTGCGCCTATAAGAGAAGCAATTTCTATGTCCCTGTTTTTTATAAATGATATTACATTCCTGATCATCTGGTCACCGATGATTGTCCATTGAAATTTATTAAAAGATTACAGGGTCCTGGTAAACCCAGTAACCCTTTGTCGCAGACTTGCCTATAATGTTCTGACCATTAATGTATCTTATCATTTATAACACATAATGGTCAGTTCGTTGCAGCTTCATAGAAGCTCAGATCAAAGATATCATCTTCTGTTAGAAGTGTATCTATATATCCCAGCTCATATTGCTGCTGAGCATATGCCACAGTAGAATCCACCACTACATTTGGATCAGATATCCAAACACCATCCCATTCTTCCAGAGACTTCTTGGTATCTGCCACGCTCCATCCAGTGTATTGTGAGAATACTTCTGCAGCCTCATCTGGATTATCCTTTATGTATTCGGTAGCTTTGATATGAGTCCTGACAATCTGCTCAACCAGTTCAGGCTCTTCACGTATCAATTCTCCTGAAACTACAAGGACACAGCAGGCATGATGAGGAGCTATTTCTCCAGATTCTATCACAGTCAAACCATAGCCTTCACTTTCAATTATTGATGGAGCAGGATGTGGCAGAAATACACCATCTACCTGACCTGCCGCTATAGCAGAGATAGCTTCACCGGGTCCCATACCTATGATCTCGAGATCGTTTTGAGGATCAATACCATTGTCCGCTAACCACGTTCTTATTATAGTATCCTGAATCGTTCCAGGCGGAAATGTGGCGATCTTTAGACCTTTCAGATCCTCCGGGGAATTATAGGTCTCTGCGAGTTCATTGCTAAGTACAAGACTTGAGCCCTGTGTCTGCACACCTGCAACGATCTTTGCATCAAGTCCTCTATCCAGTGCAGAGATCACAGGAGCTGCTCCAACATAGGCAACGTCAAGATGTCCTGCCATCATTGCCTGCATTTCCGGAGCTCCGGTTGCAAATTCTCTGTCATCAATCCGGTCTATTCCATGGGGAGCAAGATCTTCCTGCCACCAGCCTCTGTCCTCAGCTACCATATAAGCTACCTGGTGAGTACTGGGCTGATAACCAAAAGTAAGTGTTCTCTCCCCAAGACCGGTACAACCGGAGAGAAAGACTGCACCCATAAGAACTAAAATTGAGATAATTGCGGCTTTTTTAAATTTAGATTCTATAATGTTCAATAAGTTCACCTCGATCATTTATGTTATATTGTTTACTAAATATAGTATATATTATTTTCCTGAAAATGGGAATATATTACCTAAAAGTATTAATATTATTGAGTTGGATATACAAAAGGACAACACATGAATTTAAAGGTCCATTATAGATTATATAAGGCTATATCAGAATAGATAAGGATACAGCCTATATTGATCTATTGAACTTCTTATTGTTTATGGAACTGATATTATATGAAAGCTGCCGATAAGGTAATTGATGCCGCATTCAAGAGCGACGAGGAATTCCAGCATACGTTCGCAGAAGTTATAAAAGATGATCTGAACATGACAGTGATAGAATTCTCTCAGATTTCAGGAATTTCAGCAAGCACTCTCTATAAAATAGTTTCCGGTACCAGGGAACCGAATGTAAAGACTCTTCGTCATATAGTGAACACTATACGAGGTCTTGAAGAACCAGAACATGGAGATTTTATTGCAATAATTGCAGCCCGTCATGTACTGGATAATATCAATGAGACAAAAAGGAAAGTTGGGGGAAAACTTCTGACCATCAGGGAATATTCTGCTTCCACCATGGAAGATGCCATTGTAGCTGCAGTAAGAGCTGAAAGGGAAGGTGCAAAAGCACTGGTATGTGCGCCTATTGTAAGCCCTACCATTGAAAAGATCATACATATCCCTGTTGCCACAATCATGCCAAAGGACAGTCTGATGGAAGCTATTGAAACGGCTGCAAGAAAAATAGACTATACCTACTGAAACTATTACAATTATCTATAAAAAATAAATTTAGATAAAAATTAAATGGCCCGTGGTTCAGTCACCGGGTATTCATCCACAGGCCATATTTACTTCACCTCAATTCTCAGAAGCTTTCAAATTTTCATTCCTGAATGCCTGGACCAACGGTTCTGCAGCCCTTTTATCCCCGATTTCGATCAGTGCCATGGCAGAATACCTCTTTATTTCATCATTTTCCAGTGAGTCTATGAGAGGGTTCACTGCAGGCTCGCCGATCTGACTTAGCACTTCTATGGTGTTCCATCTTGTACTATCATCCCCATGTTCAAATGATTCAATCAAGGGGAGCACCGAAGGTTCACCAATCATTATAAGGGCATTTGAAGCTGAATCCCTGACCTGGTCGTCCGGATCCTGCAGCAGATCTATAAGGGGTTTGACAGCCCTTTCATCGCCAATAATTCCAAGAGATGCTGCTGAATTGATCCTGACATTCCTATCCGCATCATTAAGGGAGCGGATAAGGGGTGTTACTGCCTTCCTGTCCCCTATCTTACCAAGGGCTGCTGCAGCACTGGTACGTACATCTCTGTCACTGTCACCTAATAGCTCAATTAATGGTTCAGTTGCCTTTGCATCACCGATCTCACCAAGTGCATAAGCCGAACTGCACCTTACATTTTTGTCATCATCATTGAGAGCTATCACAAGAGATGTGATGGAACGTTCATCTTTTAGTTCTCCAAGAGATATGGCTGCATACCATCGTACCTCATCATCGGAATCACTCAGAGCCTTCAGAAGCGGTATAACAGCCCCTTCATTTCCGATCATCCCAAGTGACAGTGCCGCACTGCTTCTTACAGATGCTTCACTCCCATGTGATAATCTCTGGATTAACTGGCCTGTGGCCCTTTCGTCATCAATTTTACCAAGTGCCAGTGCTGCACTGCTTCTTGTATTATCATAGTCATCTTTCATAAGCACCCTTAGAAGAGGCTCAGTCGATGAACTGGTACCCATTTCACCAAGAGCAAATGCAGCAGTGTTTCTTATCTCATCATTATCCCTCAGCAGCACGTGGATCAACAATTCTTCAGATCCCTGGTATCCGATTTCTTCCAGCATCAGTATTGCACTGATGCGTACATGACCCTTTTCATTCCTCAGGGCTTCATTGATATTATCAAATCCTTCTTTATCATTGGACTGCTGGACAATCCGGTGTGCAGTCGTTATAACTGAACTTCGATCACCACTATTCAGGGCCTGAGCAAGAGCTTTCGCATCAGGATCATCAATTTCATTGAGTGCAGCTGCAGTACTTTTGCGGACCTTCTCTTCTTCACTATCCAGTATCCATTCAATTGAAGTTATCTGTGGTTTTTTAAATTCAGGCTCAGGTGAAGTATCTGTTAATCCCTGCACCTGATCATCCATTAGATCAAATGATCGTATAAGAGTGTCACTTGAACTTTCATTCCCGATCTCAAGAAGTGCAAACTGTGCAGCTTTCCTGGTATTAGTATCAATATCATATCCTGCGTCAAGTACAGAAATTAAAGGATCAACTGCTGGATCTCCAATCCTGCTGAGTGAATCTGCAGCAGCCATCCGGACATCAGTGTCCTCATTATCAAGAAGCTCTATAAGTGGCATAACTGCCCTGTCATTCCCGATCTCACCCAGCGCATACATTATACCTATCTGGACTTTTGTATCCTCACTGACCAGAGAATCGATCAGCGGATCAACTGCAGGATCGCCAATCTGTATCATAATGGAAACGCTATTATCTCTGTAGTTATCATCTCTGTTCTTCATTGACCTTACAAGTGGTTCTACTGAGGGTTCACCGATTGCCACAAGAGCATTGGATGCACTTTTTCTCACATCATCATTACTGTCACCAAGCAGATCAACAATGTCCTGGGCGGCTCTTGCTTCCCGGTTCTTACCCAGTATCTCTACAGCACTTTTGCGCACATTATCGTCATCGTCTTTCAGAGCACGCATGAGGGGGATGGCAGCCATTTCGTTTCTGATGGACCCAAAAGCCTCAACCGCACTTTTCCGGACATATTCATCACGATCCCCCATTTTTTGAATAAGTGGCTCCACGGCTCTGGAATCCCTGAACTCTGTCAGAGAGTGGATTGCTTTGACCCTTACATCACGATCCTCATCAGAAAGAGAATCAATTAACGAGGGTACAGCACGAGAATCACCAATACGGCCAAGGGCATCGGCAGAACTGCTTCTAACACCAGCATTATCATCAGAAAGAGATTCTACCAGATGAGGTACAGCACGGGAATCACCAATACGGCCAAGGGCCTCGGCAGAGCATCTTCGCACACCAGCATCATCATCAGAAAGAGATCCAATTATTGGTGAAACTGCACGACGATCACCAATACGGCCAAGTACTTCAATACTGCTGCATTTCACAGAAGGATTTTCATGATCCAGGGATGATATCAGTGGCAATACCGAAGAAGATCCTATCCGTATAAGAGTTTCTTCGATATACCATCGGGTATAGACATCACTTTCGTTTAATGCACGTATTAAAGGATTTACTGCAGGAGTACCAACATCAGCAAGAGCCTGGCTGGCACACCTGCGTTTATCTTCATCATCCTGTGAGAGATAAGAAATCAAAGCTTCAATTGACTGGGAATCACCCTGTTTTGCTCTGGGTACAAGCTGATCACAGTCATAGTCATTACTCATTCCTTTTTGAGAAGCAACACTAAATTCAGCATTTCCTCCCCGATCCCTATCAAGAGCATTTTTAAAGAAATTGAGAAAACTGTCATCATAAGCAGAACCGGCACCAATGGAGTTGAAAACAACTTCATTTCCCGGTTTTACCGATGTCTCTTTCAAAGGATCATTATCTGCAGCCATCGCTGCTGCTGATAAAATTATCATTAATCCGGCTATAATAGATAAAGTTATGACTAAACGAGTTTTTATACTATCATTCATCAGGTTCCCCACCACCTTAATTCTTAATACAATCTACAATCTGATGGCTTAAATATTTATCTTATAAAAATTAGAAAAAAATATCAGAAAGATCAGAAAATGTTTGTTCTTTATACCATTAAAATCTTCATATACCTGAAATATTTATAAAATTATAATATAGGCTAT
>SKZM01000020.1 GCA_007127385.1 Methanosalsum sp. | reverse complement strand
GTATTCAGTACTGAAGATGACGAGACGGATCCTGACAGATCAAAGGCACTCCTTGAATTTACACTTCCAAAGGGTAGCTATGCAACGACTGTTCTCAGGGAGTACATGAAAGTACACCCACTTAAGATGTCCTGAAATAATAATTCATGTCCTGACAGGACATTTCTCTTCAATGGAAGCGTATTCTGTCATTGACTCCACAAATGCTTTAAACAGAGGTGAGGGCCTGCCAGGCCTTGACCTGAACTCCGGATGAAACTGGGATGCAAGGAAAAACCTTTTTGAAGGAATTTCTGCGATCTCCATCCTCCTGCTGTTATTGATACCTGAGAAATGCATTCCCAGGGACTCTATACGTTCAATGAATTCAGGGTTTACCTCATAACGGTGCCTGTGGCGTTCAATGATATTCCTGCTATTGTAGATCTTTTCTGCCATTGAGCCCTGTTTAAGTACTGCTTCATAGTCACCCAGTCTCATTGTTGCACCCATATCGACAACACTTTTCTGTTCCGGCAGAATATCTATCACCGGATAAGGTGTATCTGGATCGAATTCGATACTGTTTGCTTTTTCCAGTCCCACTACATTCCTTGCAAATTCAATAACCGCAACCTGCATACCAAGACATAGTCCAAAGAACGGGATATTATTTTCGCGTGCATACCTGACAGCGGATATCTTACCTTCAATTCCTCTTTCACCAAATCCGCCAGGTACCAGGATTCCATCATAAGAAGATAGTTCATCCACCAGTGCAGGATCCGTATCAAAAGCCTCAGAATCAACCCAGCATGTTTCAACCTGTGTCCCACACTCAATAGATGCATGTTTGATGGACTCAGTTATGCTCAGATAGGAGTCTTCAAGATGAATATACTTGCCAACTATTGCAAGCCTTACACTGCTCTTTACATCTTTCATCCGGGAAACCATATCGTACCACGATCTGTCGTTGCCCTTTGCCACAATGTCAAGCAGATTCATCATGTGTTCTGTAAGCCCTTCCTTTTCCATAAGTATCGGGACCTCATAGATATCACCTGCATCATGGGCACTTATCACAGACCTTTCCAGTACATCACAGAAGAGAGAAATCTTTGAACGTGTACTTTTTAGCAGTGGTTCCTTACATCTTGATACAATCACATCAGGGGTCAGTCCAAGTTGCCTGAGATCCCTTACTGAATGCTGGGTAGGTTTTGTCTTCTGGTCACCCTGGGAATCAATGGGAACAAGTGTCACATGAACAAACACTATGTCGTTCTGTTTTTCCTCCCGGTGCATCTGCCTGACAGCTTCCAGAAAAGGCATGCTCTCAATATCACCAACTGTTCCTCCAACTTCCACCAGACAGATCTCAGCACCGCTCTCCTCTGCCACAGTGCGTATCCGCTCTTTGATCTCATTGGTGATGTGGGGGATGATCTGAACGGTCTTTCCAAGATATTCACCACGCCTCTCTTTTGATATCACAGACTGGTAAACCTTTCCGGTAGTTATATTGTGCTCCCTTGTAAGTTCGGTATCAAGAAATCGTTCATAATTACCCAGGTCCAGGTCGACCTCTCCACCGTCCTTTAAAACAAATACCTCTCCATGCTGGAAAGGGCTCATTGTACCTGCATCAATATTGATATAGGGATCTATCTTGATGGCAGTTACCCTGTGGCCCATATTTTTCAGGTTTCTGCCGATGGATGCTGCAGTAATTCCCTTTCCAAGCCCGCTCATTACTCCACCGGTAACAATAATGTATTTCATAGAAAACCAACTACCTCATTAATTTGAATTAAAGAAATCTGATCAGAACGTATGATATTATAGATGTGAATACTATTGATAGAAAAACTGCCTGATAAAATTGAGACAGTAATCCAAGATCTGACTGATAAAGAAGATATAATAATATAAAGGCAACGCTTACAGCCAAAAAAATAAGTATGAATCTTAAAAAGGCAGCATCCGAGAGACCTGAAACAAACCTGGAATAAATGCCGGATAAATTCATGGCACTACACGAACGCATCCCAGGTGCACGCTGATATGTGCCTGTGAACTCTGGTTCATCTTCATCATCAACAATATAGATCTCATCATTTACTGAAGAACCAATATCCACTCTAAAGCCTGCTTTTCTTGATCCGTATCCAACGGTAACATATATTTGTCCACTGTTCATCAGTCTGCCGCCAGGCGGTATACGTGCAATGACAGGAACATATTCCTCATGCATCACATATGGTTTCTCTTCCAGGAAGGTGATGTTTTCTTCAAGGGATTTATCTGCGGAGAGATGTACATATGTTGGAGAACCATAGTTGATCAGTATAATTTCAAAGCTATGTTCATCCCCTGGATTCAATGGAATGCTAACAATATCATTATCAAATTCAATTGAGTTTACACCAAGACGATTAATATGCACATGCTGCAAAAAATCCACACCTTAAGTGATTATCAGTCTCCATCCTCTGGAGGAAGCATATTTGGAATTCCTTCATCTATTGGATAATGTATTTCACATGCAGGGCAGAAGATAGTTCCTTTAATGACTTCCTTTTCATCTTCCTCACTTACATTTAAAACAAGGTCCCCTTTGCATACAGGACATGCCAGAATATCCATAAGTTCTCTTTTCAACTTGGCTCACCAGCAAAACAGATTATTTACTCTCAATATCAAACTTTTGGTATGATCACCAGCAGGATTTATCGGAAATCCATTTTTCCTCAATTCACTGCAAAACATTCTCTGAATGATCAGTATCTTGAAATCGGTCAGATACAATTCAAAATGACTGGAACAATATATATGCGTATTCAATTTATCTTTCGGTGAAATATATTTTTTCCCTGAAAGAATAGCGTAAGGGCAACAACCCGTAAACTATGTGTAATTT
>SKZM01000090.1 GCA_007127385.1 Methanosalsum sp. | reverse complement strand
TCCGACCACGTTAAATCAATATGGTTTATAGAAAAACTGGCAGGTGTAAAGGTTGACAAGAATAAGCTCTCTGTTATAGAGAGAGATGTAGAAAAGGTAAAGAAGGGCACCGAAATATATGGGATATAAAAAAACGAAAGAATCATCTGGAACTATTTTGCATAATGATGGAGGACAGCTCACCATTGATTATCTCGTAGCAATAATTATATTCATGGCTGCTGTTTTTTTTGTGTTTCAGTATACTTCAGGTCTGTTCCTGTCATTTCATTCCAGCTCTGATGACCTGAACCTTATTTCTGATCGTATCTCTTCAAATGTTGTAGAGAAAAAGTTGAGCAACAATGACCCCGGAGTACCTGTTCTGATATGTCAAAATAAGACACATGATTTTTTTAGGAGTTTAGATAATGACTATGACAGTTTGCGAGAGTCCCTTGGTCTGGCAGGAATTCACTCCGATATTCACCTAAATGTTACTATGAGAAATAGCACCGATGTAATTGATACAGCAGGTCAAAGTTTCCCATATGCAGGTAACATAGGCCAGACTGGAAGAACTGCATTAATGCAGTATGAGAACGGAAGTCGTGAACTTGTGATCATTTCTTTCAGGGTGTGGTAATATGCTCAGTATATTTTCATATCTGAAAAAAGATCAGCATGCTCAGATGCATACATTTGAAGCAGTGATCGCTGCCACTATCATGATTGGTGTAGTTATCTTTGCAGTCCATGCAACAGCGATCACACCACTGACCTCCTCTACTGCCAGTGTACACGTGGAAAACCAGATCCATAAAACCGGACAGGATGTACTTTCTGCTCTTGATCACTCAGATGAGAGCAGGAACTCTGATCTCAAGGAAGATGTTCTCAGATGGGATGGTAACCATTATGTATGGGCAGGAGATGAATATTTTGCTGCCGGAAACAGAAGCAATGTACTTGAGAACAGTTCAATTGCCACAGCGCTTGACCTTGTAGCTGTCAATCGTGGTATTGCACACAATGTGGAATTTAGTTTTATAGGTCCGGATGATTCAATTGCAACGTCTGTTTACATATACAGTGGTGATCCTTCAAATAATGCTGTCACAGCTTCAAGAAAGATACTTCTTTCAAACTCGGATTTTGATGATATGAATATCACAGAATTTGCTAAAAATACCAGTATTATTGATGCTGATAATGGCTCTGATTTCTATAATATAGTTGACATAAGACTTACGATGTGGAGAATGTAATGTATTCTGGAGGTCTTTGGTGAAAAAAATGGATGAGTGCGGACAGTTACTGCTGATAGCTGGATTTGCTATTGGGCTGCTTCTGCTGATCTCTACAGTTTTACTCAACAGCATTATATTCACGAGCAACATAGCAGCAGAATCCAGTGCTGATTCCACAGGTTATGATACTGCCAATATAATTCAGCTGACATCTCATGCATTCCAGGAAGCCCATGAGAATGACAGGTCATTCAATGAATCATATCTTGAAAGATTCACCTCAAAGATGAAACTAATGTATGCACACTCTGGTTACATCGTGTCCATAACAAATGGCTCATTCTATGATCCCTACTTTACAGAAAATGGACAGTCAGATGGCAACCTCAACTGGACAGTGGTGAAGAGTGTGGAGAATGTTTCTGATTTTACGATTACTATTCCGGAAAATAATTTTACTGAATCTGAACATTTCCAGATAAAAATTTCAGGATTGGATAATGAGCTGTTCTGGGTCATGACTCTCAGAGGTATTGAATCGGGAGTTAATATTACTGTAAAAAATAGTACCGATTTAATTTATTCGAGTGAAAACAGTAGTACGTATCTAGATCTGGATATAATTGAAAATTCTGGTTATAACTATGAAGAAAATACTCAAAATGGACCATATCATATTCAGTTTGTGAATGGTTCTCATGCAGAGGGGTATTATTTGATTGAGGGTGAACTGGCAGGTGGAATGGAATTTAAAACCAGCAGGAAATATATGGTGGATGCGGATATATCTTTAAGATCGGATGAGAGGATAGTTCGAATATCTGTACCTGTATCCATCCCAATTAATAATGACTGAGGTACTGTAGATGAAGGACCTTGTTGATGATGAAAGTGCAGTTTCGGTTTCTGTGGGATTTATAATTACATTTTCAGTTACTGCCATTGTTCTTGTACTTGTCATGAACTCATTTTTTGTTATGATGAACCAGACCGAAGATGGTGTAACCCGTGATGAGTTTGAAATGTATGGGAGCATGATCTCTTCAAAACTTTCGGCTATGGATAATCTGATTTATATTGCAGAAGTAAATGGTGGAGAAATTGGGGAATTGAAATATGAGTTGAAGCTTCCTCTGAAAATAGCAGGCAACTATTATTCAGTTCATGTATTAAGTGAGGACAGTGAGATTTTATTTGTCTCGGAAGGAATTTCAGGAACTATGGTTAGTGTTCCTTATTCTGTAAATTCAGCAGATGTTGCCCCTACAGATCTATATATATCAGGAAATAAAATTTATTTGGTATATAGTCCTTCAAACAATTCTGAGAATTACATAGAAATGCAGCAACAATAATGGAAGATGCAACGTTTGTATCCTCTGCAGACCACATCTGGGAATCGAATGTGAATAATATGGAAGACAAAAACTTTATCCGATCTGAAAAAGCAGTATCCGAGGTCCTGGGATTTATAACTGTACTGGGAATCATGCTTGTGGCGGTTTCGATCATAGCAGTTTCAGGTTTTCCATTGATAGATGATATGAAAAGTACTGCTCACAAGGAAAATATCCGTCAGAGCTTTATGGTACTGGATTCAAGTTTTGATAAGGTTGTGTTTGGAAAAGCACCTTCACAGTCAGTTGAAATGAAACTGTATGATGGAATCATTTCGATCAGAG